>DATISX010000162.1:0-3777 GCA_035468275.1 Salegentibacter sp. | reverse complement strand
AACCGGCCACTGCTTAAAGAATCTTTCCAACTGGAAATCACCTGATTTTGTTCGATTTTGTAAAAAGCGAGTTTTATAGCCTCTTCATAGTTTATGGGCTTAATTCCAAGAATATCCTGTAATCTGGTATCGCTGGTAATTACTTCCACCTTCATGCTGTCCACAAGATTTTGAGCAAGTTTAAAAGAAGTTGAAGTGACAAAGTAAAGCCAGTATGCAGAAAGCTTTGGAGACATTAGCGGCACTCCAATAATCCAGATTTTTAAGCCTCTTATTTTTCCGTAGATCTCCATCATTTCCCGGTAGGTAAGAATATCAGGGCCGCCTACATCAAAAGACTCATTATAGCATTTTTCATTTCCTATAACGCCCGTTAAAAACTTAATGATATCTCTAATGGCAATGGGTTGGCATCTTGTTTTTACCCAGCTGGGAGTGATCATTACCGGCAACTTTTCACAAAGATCCCTGATGATTTCAAAAGATGAGCTACCCGATCCCACGATAATTGCCGCTCGTATAACCGTTAGGTTGAAATTTCCTGTGTATAAAATTTCCTCCACCTTTTTTCGGGATTTTAAGTGTTTGGAAAGTTTTTCTTCATTGATTATCCCGCTAAGATAGATCACTTGTTTAACCGAAGTGCCGGCCATTATCTTGATAAAATTTTCAGCAGATCTGGATTCCTGTTCATCAAAGTCTTCTGTGGAACCAGTCATAGAATGGATTAGGTAAAAAGCAACGTCAATATTGATAAGCTTTTCGGGAGTATCAGAATCCTTTAAAAAATCGAGTTCCACGATTTCTATTTGCTCTCTTATTTTTTTGTTTGAAGTAAAGCGATTCTCACTCCTAACGGCACAAATAACTTCATGACCCATTTCGAGTAGTTGCGGGAGTAACCGCATTCCAATATAACCGTTGGCACCGGTAAGTAGTATTCGCATTTTCGAAAAATTTCAGCTTTAATTTAGCTATTAATTATTACTTTCACTTAGGTTTAGAAAAACTTTATAAAATGAATAATGTTCTCAAGATTGTGCTTCTCGTTGTCGGTATAGGCCTTATCGCCTATGGATTCTATACTCTTATCACTCCTGAAGTTTCCATAGATGCGGGGCCTTTGCAGGTCGAAGCCCAGGGCGATAAAACCCAGCCCATTGCAATGATCGCTTTTGGTGTTTTAGCTTTGATTGGCGGCCTGGCCTTTAAAAAACGCTGATACAAGAGTTAAAAACTTTTTGGTTTTAAGCTAAAGGTCCTCCACCTGAGTTGGGGCATTGTCGGTTTTATAATTCAGGATTTTCTTAAAGTAATTATGGATCTGCGGGCTGTCTGCCCTAACTTTGATGAAGTAGTGGTCCCGGTAAAGCGAATATTCTTCTGCCCTGCCTTTATATAGGTGTAGTTTGTAATAGGGAATGACGAGAGCAAAAGTTTCCAGCAAGGACCGAAACATTATAATGACTCCTTTTGGTCTCATTTCTACATTACAGGTATTCGCGTTATTATCAAGAACAAGAAGGTTGTGAATGTCTATGCTTGTAGCGGTGATGTGCAGTTTTGGAGAACCTATTCCTTTTAATTTCATTCGTTCAAAAAGGGTAAAGGGCGGTCCTACTTCGGCGATAATCTTTTCTTTGATCTTTGGCCGATTATAAGAAACATTAAGGAGCATAGCTTTTTCCTTAAAGATAAGCATTTGCCACCAAAACCTGCAGTAAAACTCTAATTTCTGTTATCTTTGCGGCTCTTATTTTAAGCCAAATAACAAAATTCAGAAGCAGCAATGAGCATTCAGGTGAAACTTTCAGAAAAAGTAAAAGAAGCTGTAAAACAGCTATATGAGGTAGAAATAGATCATACCGAGTTTCAACCTACCCGCAAAGATTTTGAAGGCGATATTACCCTGGTGGTTTTCCCTATGCTGAAACAGGTGAAAACCAATCCCGCAAAACTGGGAGAAGATATTGGGAAATACCTTCAGGAAAATGTTGCGGAAGTTGCCCGCTTTAATGTGGTACAGGGATTTCTGAATATTGTTTTAAGCAATACCTATTTCCTGAATTTTTTCAATGAAGTTAAAGCTCGCGAAGATTTCGGGATAATTCCTCCTCCGGAAGAGGCTAAAGGAATTATGGTGGAATATTCCTCTCCCAATACCAATAAGCCGCTACATTTAGGGCATATTCGAAATATTCTCTTAGGATATTCAGTAGCTGAAATCTTAAAGGCTGCGGGAAACAAATCTTACAAAACCCAGATCATTAACGATCGCGGTATTCATATCTGCAAATCTATGCTGGCCTGGGAGCGTTTCGGAAATGGAGAAACCCCCGAAAGTACCGGATTAAAAGGCGATAAGCTGGTGGGAAATTACTACGTGAAATTCGACCAGGAATATAAAAAGGAGATTTCAGAACTCATCGCTCAGGGAAAAACCGAGGAAGAAGCTAAGGCTGAAGCTCCAATTTTAAAAGAAGCCAAGGAAATGCTCCTCAAATGGGAAGCCAATGACCCGGAAGTAGTCGCGCTTTGGGAGAAAATGAACAATTGGGTCTACAAGGGATTTGAAAAAACCTATGAGACTCTTGGGGTGGATTTTGATAAAAACTATTACGAAAGTGACACCTATCTTCTTGGTAAAGATGTAGTGAACCAGGGACTTGAAAAAGGGGTTTTCTATAAAAAAGAGGATGGCAGTGTATGGATAGACCTTACCGATGAAGGCCTGGACGAAAAAATCGTCTTGCGCAGTGACGGTACCGCTGTTTATATGACACAGGATATCGGTACGGCAATTCAAAGGGTGAAAGATTTTGATATTAATGGCATGGTTTATACCGTGGGGAATGAGCAGGATTATCATTTTAAGGTCTTGTTTCTTATTCTGAAAAAGCTTGGCTTTGACTGGGCAGATTACCTGTACCATTTAAGCTACGGAATGGTGGACCTACCTTCCGGAAAAATGAAAAGCCGGGAAGGGACGGTAGTCGATGCCGATGACCTTATTTCAGAAATGACTGAAACAGCCCGAAAAATCTCTGAGGAATTGGGGAAACTGGATGGCTATTCAGCAGAAGAAAAAGAGGAGTTATACCGAATTATCGGGCTGGGGGCTTTAAAATATTATATCCTTAAAGTAGATCCAAGAAAACGTATATTATTTAATCCCGAAGAATCGGTGGACTTCCAGGGAAATACCGGGCCGTTTATTCAATATACCTATGCCAGGATCCAATCGATCATCAGAAAAGCCGATTTTGATTACAGCCAGCCTGTAGCTCAAGATTATAAATTGCATGATAAGGAGAAGGAACTGCTCAAGCAGCTTCAGCTTTATCCGGAAACCATTCAATTGGCTGCCGAAAATCACAGTCCCGCACTTATTGCAAATTATGTTTATGACCTGGTGAAGGAATTCAATTCTTTCTACCAAAACGTGATTATTCTGGGAGCCGACGATCTTTCGCAAAAGATATTCAGGGTTCAGTTATCTAAATCGGTAGCGAATGTTATAAAATCGGGATTTGCTTTATTGGGAATACAGGTGCCGGAAAGAATGTAAATCGAAATTTGAGAGAAGGAGGTGTAAGCGAAATAAAAACTTTTCACTTCAGGCTCAAATCATTAAATTTGCAAACCGCCTCTTAAAAGGCGTGAAATTAAACTACAGGAAGAGATTATGTTCGATAATTTAAGCGAAAAGTTAGATAATGCCTTACACGTATTAAAAGGTCACGGGCAAATTACCGAGGTTAACGTAGCCGAAACTCT
>DATISX010000161.1:0-9189 GCA_035468275.1 Salegentibacter sp. | reverse complement strand
GTACAGTAAACAATAAACCTCCAGTTATTAACCGCATCGCGGCTAATTAGAAAATTTGCTCTAAGAAGATTGTAAAAACCCTTTTTCATTGCTTTCTAAGAGGTTTTAAATTCTTTTAGCTACACGCAATTTCGCACTGCGCGCACGGCTATTTCGTCCAATTTCTTCTTTTGAAGGAACAATTAGCCCCCCTACCTTTTTAAAAGGAACCGAAATATTTCCGTAGAAATCCTTTTCCGGCTCACCTTCAAACAATCCGCTTCTTATAAAGCGTTTCACCAAACGGTCCTCCAAGGAGTGATATGAGATAAGACTTATTCGCCCACCTTTTACCACAAGTTCTTCCGTGTGCTTTAAAAATTCTTTTAGCACTTCAATTTCTTGATTCACCTCTATTCTTATCGCCTGATAGATCTGCGCCAGCACTTTATTTTCTTTCCCTTTAAAAAGGTGCGGATTCAAAAGTTCATTAAGTTGTTCGCTGCTTTCAATAGCCTTCTGCTCCCTGGCGTCCACAATAATTTTTGCGAGTTTTGGAGCATTTTTTAAATCGGCATACTGGTAAAACAACTGTCTTAATTGCGCTTCTGAATATTCATTGATCACTTCAAAGGCACTCAGCTTGCTATCCTGGTTCATCCTCATGTCCAGTTTTGCATCAAACCGGGTTGAAAAACCACGTTCAGCTTCATTAAACTGATGGGATGAAACCCCAAAATCTCCTAAAATTCCATCAACCTGTTTTATTCCGTAGAACCTCAAAAACCGCTTGATAAACCGGAAATTCTCGCTGATAAGCGTAAATCGCGGGTCATCTATTTTATTCTGTAAAGCATCTTTATCCTGGTCAAATGCGAAAAGTTTCCCTTCCGGGCCCAATCTGTTCAGGATCTCCATGGAATGTCCGCCGCCACCAAAAGTAACATCAACATACACCCCGTCTTCTTTGATATTAAGACCGTCTACAGATTCCTTTAATAAAACCGGATTATGATATTCCATCGAAGTCGTCATTTCCCATTACATCTTCAGCCAGTTCGGCAAAATTCTCGGTAGACTCATCAATAGCCTCTTCGTACTTATCTTTATCCCAGATTTCAACGATATTAATCGCTGAATTGAGAACAATTTCTTTTTCAATTCCGGCAAACCCCACAAGATCCTTCGGAATTAACAATCTGCCATTAGCATCCACCTCCACACTTTTCACCCCGGCTGTAAACCTTCTGATAAAATCGTTATTCTTCTTTTTGAAACGGTTAAGACCGTTTATTTTCACCATTAGCTTTTCCCATTCTTCCATGGGATATAATTCTAAACATGGCTGAAAAACGGCGCGTTTCAATACAAATCCCTTTTGTAACATTGGCGCAAGTTGCTTCTTTAACGCTGAAGGCACCATTAAACGGCCCTTTGCGTCAACCTTGCATTCATATGTTCCGATGAGATTTACCACTAGTTAGATTTTCAAAGTCAAATATATTGAAAATATTACCACTTTTTACCACTTTTTACCACATTGTTGATAAATATTTCCCTCCTATTACACTGAAAGACTTTTGAATACACCTATGAGGTTAGATTTCAGAGGCTTGGTTTTATCCTAAAATTTTGTGTTAAAAATGATCGGCAATCCTGTTAAATGCTATAAGGATATGCCTTTGCTATTTCTCAAAAATGATTATACTTGTATCGAAATCGCTATATTTGCGATTGCTAACCGCAAAGGCTATCAATGAAAAATAATTTAAGGCAAGAGGGTAAGTTTACCTACCTGGAACAAGGAGAAGGAACTCCAATAGTTATTTTACACGGACTGATGGGTGGCTTGAGTAATTTTGACGGTGTTATTGATTATTTTCCTCCAAAGGGCTATAAAATTTTAATTCCTGAATTGCCTTTATACTCCATGTCTCTACTTAAGACCAGCGTGGGTACTTTCGCGAAATACATTAAAGAATTTGTAGATTTTAAGGGCTTAGATAAAGTGATCTTACTAGGGAATTCCCTGGGAGGCCATATTGGGCTTCTTACTACCAAACTTTATCCGGAGATGGTAAAGGCTCTCGTTATAACGGGAAGCTCCGGTTTATATGAAAACGCAATGGGGGAAAGTTATCCCCGGCGTGGTGACTATGAATTCATAAAGAAAAAAGCACAGAATGTTTTTTATGATCCTGAAGTCGCTACCAAAGAGATAGTAGACGAAGTCTACGAAACGGTAAGCGACCGCAATAAGTTGGTAAAAACCCTGGCGATTGCAAAAAGCGCCATCAGGCATAATATGGCCAAAGACCTGCCGAAAATGCGAACCCCTACCTGCATAATTTGGGGGAAAGATGATAATGTAACTCCTCCCGAAGTTGCCCAAGATTTCAAACGACTTTTACCCGATGCCGATCTTTACTGGATTGACAAATGCGGGCATGCGGCTATGATGGAGCATCCAGAGCTATTCAATGAGCTTCTTCACGCCTGGCTACAAGAACGCAATTTCTAATTAGTACCAAACCGGACTAAAAAATAATTTCTGATGAAAATCAAATCGGCTGAATTTGTGGTAAGTAACTCGAAGGTGGAAAAATGTCCTGATTCCCGCCTTCCCGAGTATGCTTTTATTGGCCGAAGTAATGTGGGAAAATCTTCGCTGATCAATATGATTACCGAGCGAAAATCTCTGGCTAAAACCTCATCAAGACCGGGAAAAACACAGCTTATTAACCATTTTCTCATCAATGGAGAATGGCATCTTGTAGATTTACCGGGATATGGGTACGCAAAGGTTTCAAAATCGGCTAAAAGGACTTTTCAGAAATTTATCACCGCTTATTTTGCAAATCGCAAACAAATGATATGCGCTTTTGTACTTATTGATAGCCGGCACAAGGCACAAAAAATTGATCTGGAATTTATGCAGTGGCTGGGCGAGAACCAAATTCCTTTCTGTATTATTTTCACCAAGGCCGATAAAATGAAGTCCAAAGCCCTGGAAACCAACATTGAAAATTACCAGGCCGAAATGCTTGAGTTCTGGGCTGAAATGCCAAAGTTTTTTATTAGCTCGGCAACTTCAGGACTTGGCCAGGAGGAAATCCTGGGATACATCGATTCGGTTAACCAGCAAATGGAATAAACTTCAAGTCCTTGTTTTAAGTAGCGCGATTAATTCCTCTGCATTTTTTAATTTTTCAAGCTCTTCAGTAGAAATTAAAATTCCCATTTCCTTTTCATCCTCCCATAAAACTATTGGAAAAGTATACTTGTATCCGAATTTTGAAGCATACTTTTTTCGGAATTCATCCAAATGCAGAAATTCCATTTCAACCTCTGAATTTTTCCTGAAATCTTTCCAGGCTTTCTTTTCAGAAAAAGCCCCATGTGTAAGCTTACATAAATTACAGGTCTGAGCTCCTGGCGCAATCAGTTTAAGCACCGAATCCAGAAACGCATTGTGCTTTCCGGAGAAAGCATTATAAACAAAGATTAGCTTTTCCAAAGGAGTTAGAATTATTTCTGGGTAATCTCCAGTTTTTCGGCAAAATAATCGCAGAAATCCTTCATGGTATCGGTCATTTTCTGGTCCTGGGTTGCGCGGTTAAAGGTATCGCTCATAGAAACCAGGGTTTGGTGGAAGAACTTTTTCATTTCATCTACCGGCATATCTTTGGTCCAAAGATCAATACGCAGGGTTTCCTGTTGTTTGCTATCCCAAACCGAAAGCATCACAGCTTTAGCTTCTTCCTTGTGAACACCGCCATCTTCAGCACTCCAGTAGAGTTCTTCAGGCACCTGATTTTCGTCGGTTATTACTTCTATATTTATTTCAGACTTCTTGTAGGCCATTATTTCCTTGGTTTATAATTTGCATTATTAAAAATTGTTTCAGCGTCGGTTTGCAACATTTCTTCCACTGAAACTTCATTGCTTTCCATATATTTTCTAACGATCTGCCACCCGATATACTGCCCCAACCGATCCGGTGATTCATTATCCAGTGCCAGATAAAATTTACTGAAGGGTGCCGGATATAAAAACCTGGTATACAATTCAGAATCGGTGTCAAAGATATATTCATTATCTACAAAATTCCGCCATATCTGTTCTTCATTACTTTCTGCCCATTCCAGTTCATCTGGGGTGTACCCAATTTTATCGGCATCACTTCTAAATGGAATCCACAGATCTTTTAGATATAGGATTTTTCCGTAGTAAATCAAATTCGCTAGAAAAGTCCGGGATTGCGGCTGGGGCACATATTTTTCGGCGTAAGCCTGAGCAACATCAGGAAGAATTTGAGATTTCCTGAAATTCTTTTTAAGGTATTCCTGAAGCCCGATGTAAAAATGATGCTCGTCTCCAAGATAAGTATCCAGGGCGATAAAGAGTTTATCTTCTGCAATCACCACCTTATTCTTATAATCTACTTCTGAAGTGATTGTAAGTACATCCGGAATTTCAAAATCGGGAAAATAATATTTTATATGCTGAAAAAACCTGTGCAAATCATCTTCTTCCCGGGAAAAATCGGGAAAGCTTTTGCCTACCTCTTCATTGATTTCCAGCTGAATTGTATCGGTTAATTTCTCTTCCCAAACTTCATCGCCATATTGCTCCGGAAAAAGATAAGGGTATTCAGCTTTTAAATCGGGAAGAGTTTCGGGAGTAGCTTCGGCAAATTTCTCATCAAACCGAATTACCTCAAAATCGACTTCTACCTTTTCAATCTCCTCCTCAGTTTCAGACTTATTTTCGCAGGAAAAAAAGGCCAAAACAGTGAAAAGCAACAGCAATTTCTTAATCATATAAATTTCTTATGAAGTCTTTAACCCCGGGGGCTTTTATAATTTACCTTTAAATAGTAGTTTTGAGACAAAGGTATTATTTAGAAACTAATTCACCCAAAATTATGCAGACTGATAAAGTAGTAGATCATATAGTTAACTGGTTAAAAGAGTACGCCACAAAGGCCAATATGAATGGTTTTGTTTTGGGTATTAGCGGTGGCATCGATTCGGCAGTAACTTCTGCACTTTGTGCCAAAACAGGAATGCGAACCCTGTGTCTGGAGATGCCAATCCACCAGCAAAAGAATCAGGTAACCAGGGCTCAGAAACATATTCAATTTTTAAAAGATCATTTTGCCAATGTGAGCAACCTGGAAGTTAATCTTACCCCGGTTTTTGATAATTTTAAAGAGGCTGTTCCAAATGCCGAGAATTCAGATAACCTGGCTTTAAGTCTTGCTAACACCCGTGCACGTTTAAGAATGACCACCCTGTATTATTTTGCCGGGCTTCATAATTATCTTGTAGCAGGAACCGGAAATAAAGTAGAAGATTTTGGTGTAGGATTTTTCACTAAATATGGCGATGGCGGGGTAGATATAAGCCCTATCGCAGATTTAATGAAGAGTGAAGTCTACCAGATCGCGGAATACCTTAATCTTTCTCCAGAAATAATAAATGCTGAACCGACCGACGGACTTTTTCATGACAGCCCGAGCGACGAAGAGCAGATTGGCGCCTCTTATGACGAATTGGAGTGGGCAATGCTTGAAGTTGAGAAGGGAAAAACAGCGAACGATTTTTCCGGCAGACATAATGAGGTTTTCCAAATATATCAAAATCGGCACAGGGCTAATTTACACAAAATCAATCCCATACCTGTTTGCGAAATTCCCTTTCATCTTAAAAATTAATCAGTTTATCGAATAAGCATTTAAAATATCTATAATTAATACGAAAACAGGTATTTTTAAGTAAGATAAAGTGTGATCCAGCCCTACAACACACTATTTTTTCCAACACCAACCTGTTTTATGAATACAATACTAATTGCAGATCATCATCCTGTGGTAAGCGAGGGCATCGGCAGCATCATTCGTATGAATCCTGCCTTAGAAATTATTGGTAAAGTCACCAATGGTAATGAACTCTTTAAATTTTTATCCCGGCAGGTTCCCACAGTTTTAATCATGGAATTAGACCTTCCGGAAGTTCAAGGAATCAATGCTATTAGAACATTAAAAAAGGAATACTCTGAAATGAGGATTCTGGTTTTTAGTTACCATGCGGAAGAAATGTATGCTTTAAGCGCAATTAAAGCCGGAGCCTCTGGGTACATCTCCAAAACCACAGATGCAAAGACCTTGGAAACGGCGATCTACCAGGTTGCAAGGGGCGGAATTTACCTCAGCAAAAAGATAAGTGAGAAATTAAATAGCGGAATGTCCAAAGGAAAAAGCCTTATCACTAAATTTAAAAAACTTTCTACCAGAGAAATAGAAGTTTTAAATCTAATCTCAGTAGGAAAACGTAATAAAGACATAGCCGAAGCACTTAACATCAATGAAAAAACGGTGAGTACTTACAAAACCCGTTTGCTGAAAAAATTAAATGTAGATAATGTTGCCGATCTCATTACCAGATCCCGCCTGCTGGAAATAAATCCTTCTACATAACGCGATTCAGTTTGTCTGAAAGTACTTTCTTCAAGCTTAAATAATCCATAATATCCTGAAGTATTACGCTGCTGTCTATTTCCGGATCGGGAGTTTTTACCTGTGAGGAAAGTTCATCTATTTTCTGGTTTATCAAAAACCGCCGTAGTGAAAGGATCGTTTCGGAAACCAGGCGCGAAAGAGTTTCTTTTTTGGTCTTCACGAAAATATTCTGCCGGTCCCAGTCGTGCAATTCATACTGCTCCTCCTCCATTAGGATATGAGTTATCGCCGAAGCCTTTTCAGCATCTATTTCATTGATGAAATTTTCCATCGCAAAACCATCGTTGCTGTTAAGTCGTTCAATAAGCTCACTGTAGATTTGCTGAAACTCGGAATTTGCAAATGCAATTTCATCCTCCTGAAGATCAAGAAAAATCTTTTCAAAAACCCGGGCTTTCTGGATTTCAGGTTCCAGAACCAATTCTCCGTTTTCCTTTTCCTTTAGCAGAAGGTCTTCAAATTCCTCTTCTTCCTTTCCGTATAATAGAAGGAGACTTATAATTTTTTTCTCTAACTCAAATTGTTCGTCTACCTTGGTTACGGGTTGTTTTTCCTCTTTTACTACATCAAAAGATTTCGAGGTAGGTTTTCTCTGACTTTGCGAATCAGATTTTTTTGATAGCTGAGCCAGGCTGGAATACAGCACCTCTTCAGAAATATCCATAATTCGCGAACACTCCTGCAGGTAGACTTCCTGCTGAATATTATCAGGAATCTTGGAGATACTTTGAACTATTTCTCTAATTAAACCGGCTTTCTTCACCGGATCGTTCTTAGCTTCCTCCATTAAAATAGAAGCTTTGAAGCGAATAAAATCCTTGGAGTTTTCTGCTAGAAAATCCCTAAGCTCTACTTCAGAATTTTTCCGTGCAAAACTATCGGGATCCTCGCCTTCAGGGAAGGTGCAAATCCTAACGTTCATCCCTTGTTCCAGAATAAGGTCAATCCCGCGAAGGGACGCTCTTAAACCTGCTGCATCTCCATCAAAAAGTACGGTAATATTTTTGGTAAGCCGATTAATAAGTCGAATTTGTTCAGAAGTTAGCGCGGTTCCCGAAGAAGAGACCACATTTTCTATTCCGGTTTGATGAAACTGAATCACATCGGTATAGCCTTCCACCAGAAAACAATTATCTTCTTTTGCGATAGCCTGTTTAGCGTAGTTTATGCCATAGAGTACTTTACTCTTATGATAAATGGCGCTTTCAGGTGAATTGAGGTATTTCGCAGCCTTTTTATCGCTTTTAAGAATTCTCCCTCCAAAACCAAGGACCCGGCCGGACATAGAATGAATTGGGAACATCACCCTGCCTTTAAATCGGTCGAATTGCCTTTCTCCTTTTACAATACTAAGTCCGGTTTTTTCGAGGAATTCCAATTTATAACCTTCCGCAAGAGCCTCCTTGGTAAAAGCGTCCCACTCATCAAGACAATAACCCAGCTCAAACTTTTTAATAGTTTCTGAAGTAAAACCGCGTTCCTTAAAATAGCTTAAGCCAATTGCTTTTCCGGGATCGGTTTTATGAAGGATTTTTTGAAAATATTTATTCGCGAATTCTGAAACCAGGTACATGCTTTCCCGCTCGTTCGCCTGCTCCTTCTGCTCATCGTTTTGCTGAGTTTCCTCAATTTCAATCCCATATTTTTTGGCCAGATATTTAATGGCTTCGGGGTAGGTGAAATGCTCATGCTCCATAAGAAAAGCCACCACATTTCCGCCTTTTCCACTTGAGAAATCCTTCCATATCTGTTTTACCGGAGAAACCATAAAACTCGGCGTTCGCTCATCAGAAAACGGACTTAAGCCCTTAAAATTCGATCCCGATTTTTTAAGCTGAACAAAATCGCCGATAACCTCCTCAACCCGGGCGGTTTCGAAAACAGAATCTACTGTGTTTTTTGAGATCAAAAAGCGTGAATTTTTACGGAAGTTATTAATTATTTCTTTGAAAAAATAAAGCCCCGAAAAATATCTTTTCGGGGCTGCTAAAGTATGAATTTATAAGCTAATCCACATCAAAACGAAGTCCGAGAGAAAAATTATGCAATTCCCGATTTGGATCTTTAAAAATCGGGTTCAGGTCATATTTTCCATACAAAGTTGCACCGCCCCATCCCATGTAAGCACTTAAACCATAAACCAGATCATTAGTGTTATAGTCATTTTTCAGTTTTTCCTTAATTTTCTCCCCATCGACTTCATACTTCAGTTTTTGCCGCTCCCCAATATTAAAGCCTGCATAACCACCAAGGCCAATTTTTAGTTTTCCGGCAGTAGAATACCTAACCCTATCTTCATATTCATTTTTAGTGGATGGACCAAACTCAAAGTGAACAGGCACAACCAGGTTATCCATTCTGAATTTCGATTTTTTGAGATCATAATTGAATTCGGTTAAATAAGTTTCATTTCCATCTTGCTCAAAAATCTGGTTATCTACCGGTTTTATGCCATTAAATTGAAAGGAAACTCCATATTTTAACCTTAGCCAATTTGATTTTTCAAAAACCCGGGTTTTCCATGCCCAGCCGATCTCAAAAAATCTGCTTCCAGCCAATTTGAAATCCGAATCGTTAAGGGATTGGCCTTCTTCAAGCGCATTATTAAAACCAAAAGCCAGCACAATGTCATTGGTTGTCCGTTTATCATATTTATTAGGGTTAGTATTGAAGCTACCTACGGTCCC
>DATISX010000160.1:0-2862 GCA_035468275.1 Salegentibacter sp. | reverse complement strand
AGCGAGGTTCCCGTTTTTAATACCGGCTGAATAACAAAATCTCCTTCATCGAGAGTTGGAACAAATTCGCCTCCCATCGTGGTGAAAATGTAGACCGTTACAGCAAGAATAAATACCGCAAGCACAAGCACCAGCTTTTTGACCTTAAGTGCATAGGCAATTGTAGGCGAATAAAGTCTGGTTAGAAAACGCATCAGCCGTACTGAAATGTTTTTCTCTGATAATTTCCCCGGTTTTAAGACCATTGAGGAAATTACCGGCACATAAGTGAAACAGAGGATCATCGCGCCAACCAGGGCAAAACTGAAGGTTAATGCCATGGGACGGAACATTTTTCCTTCCACGCCGCTTAAAGAAAGTATGGGAATGAAAACAATAAGAATAATAAGCTGCCCAAAAACTGCCGAATTCATCATTTTTGAAGCCCCTGTAAAGGTGAGTTTATCTTTCGCCAGCCGTAATTCAGATTTGGTTAGGTTTTCTAGATCAGATCTTTTAATGGTCATCTGATAGGCGATAAACTCAACGATTATCACCGCTCCATCGATGATTATCCCGAAGTCGATAGCTCCAAGACTCATTAAATTGGCGTCCACTCCAAAAAGATACATCAGGGAGAACGCAAACAGTAGACACAAAGGAATCACCGAGGCAACTACCAAGCCCGAACGCAGGTTCCCCAGCAATAATACCACCACAAAGATCACGATAAGACAACCCAGGATAAGGTTTTCAGTGATAGTCCAGGTTGTTTTTTCTATAAGTTCACTTCTGTCCAGAAAAGCATTGATATAAACCCCTTCAGGCAGACTTTCTGATACTTCGGCTACCCTATCCTGTACGGCCTCAATTACTTGTTTGGAATTCCCGTCCTTTATCATCATTACCTGGCCGAGAACCTTCTCACCCTCACCGTTACCAGTTATCGCGCCAAAGCGGGTAGCACTTCCGAAGCCAACTTCAGCAATATCCCGGATATAAACCGGGTTTCCATCCGGATTTTTAACCACAATGTTTTCAATATCTTCAATGGAATGCACAAGTCCTTCCCCGCGGATAAAATAGGCTTGGTTTAGCCGTTCGATATAACCACCTCCGGCAATGCTATTGTTTTTTTCCAGGGCGGTGTAAACTTCAGAAGCGGTGATATTCATCGCCATAAGTTTTTCTGAATCTACGGCCACTTCATATTGCTTCAGCTTTCCTCCCCAGCTATTTACTTCTACCACGCCGGGAATCCCTGATAATTGACGCTTGACTATCCAATCCTGAATAGTTCTAAGCTCCATGGCCGAATACCGGTCTTCATAACCGGGCTCGACATCCAGAATATACTGGTAAATCTCCCCAAGTCCTGTTGTGATTGGCCCCATTTCCGGTTTTCCAAAACTTTCGGGAATATTTTCTGAAGCCGATTTTATCTTTTCAGCAATAAGCTGCCGTGGCAGATAGGTTCCTAACTTCTCCTCAAAAACGATAGTTACAACTGACAATCCGAATTTTGAAACAGAGCGAATCTCTATCACTCCCGGCAAATTGGCCATTTCTAATTCCACAGGATAGGTTATGAATTGTTCCATATCCTGCGTTGAAAGATTCTGAGAGGTAGTGATCACCTGCACCTGGTTGTTGGTAATATCGGGTACCGCCCCAATAGAGAGCTGGCTAAGCGAATAAAGTCCGAAAGCAATTATAAATGAAGTAAACAAAAGAATAATGAGCTTATTCTTTATACTGAAACTAATTATTTTTGACAGCATATAATAGGTGTAATCTATGAAACAAAACCTAAGAGGTTAAAAGTAAAAAGGTAGATTACACGTATCGCGGGGGCTGAAAAATTTCGTGATTCCTTAAGCTAGAATGACTTTCCTTATAGATGAAATTTAAGGAATTTCCCTCAATGGGAGATAAATTTAATAATGGAATTTTTATCTGGGGAATAAAAAAGACAAGGGCTGATTGTGCGGAATTCTGCTGATTAAAAGGTAAGCTGTCATGTTCATGCTGTTCCTCTTTATTATTCTCATGGTGCTCGTCTTTTGCAGCTCCATAGTGCTTGGAGAAGAATTCAGTAAGACTATCGCCATAATTTTCGGAATGGTATTCCAAATGCTGAAGCATATCCCCCACCCGAACCAGATCTTTCAGACCGGGATTAAAACCCTGCATTAAGAGGGTTAGGCTTAGATAAATTACAGTGAGTTGCTTCATGATCTATGAGTAAAATTACAAAATGTTTTTCTCCTTTTTTGCCGTTTAAATAACTTCTTTAGAGTAAACATTGAAATATCAGGGCTAACCCTACTTCCTTCTTCCACTTCAAAAACCTAAATTTGATGCCATGGAAGAATCCCGTTTGTTAAATACGCTTAAAGAATATTTTGGTTACGAAAGTTTCCGGCCGCTTCAGGAGAAAATAATCTCATCGATCTTCAAAGGCCACGATAACCTTGTGATAATGCCTACGGGAGGAGGAAAATCCATCTGTTTTCAGCTTCCTGCTTTGCTTTTACCCGAGATCACTTTAGTTATTTCTCCCTTAATCGCTCTTATGAAAGACCAGGTAGACGGGCTAACCGCAAACGGAATTCCGGCCGCTTTTTTGAACAGCAGCCAAAGCGAAATTCAGCAACAGGAAATTTTTAAGAGGATAGATAATCGGGAGCTGAAACTCCTGTATGTCGCTCCTGAAAGTCTCCAGGTTATTGACCGGTTTCTTTCTGATGGAAAAGTAAGTTTAATCGCAATTGATGAAGCTCACTGTATTTCGAGCTGGGGTCACGATTTTCGCCCGGCCTACACTCAATTAGGTTACCTGAAAAAACGCTTTCCTGACACTCCGGTGATTGCCTTAACCGC
>DATISX010000159.1:0-5581 GCA_035468275.1 Salegentibacter sp. | reverse complement strand
AAAACTGGCGCGTCAACATGGAATCAACGACATTATCACCGATCCCGGATTTGGTTTTGCGAAAACCACCTCTCAAAACTTCGAACTTTTTAAAAACCTGGAACTCTTTCAAAACCTGGATCTTCCCTTTCTGGTTGGTATATCCCGGAAGTCCATGATCTACAAAAGTTTGAATATAAGTCCGCAGGAAGCTTTAAATGGCACTACAATTTTAAACAGCATGGCATTACAAAAAGGAGCTTCCATTTTAAGGGTTCACGATGTAAAGGAAGCCGTGGAATGCGTAAAATTGTTCTCCCTGGTGGATTAATACTTGTTTATTTTCTATTTTTACACAAAAGCCCTTCAATTTGGATATTCTAAATCTGCGCATTCTTGATATTGTAGATATCGTTCTTGTCGCACTTCTGCTTTACTATCTTTACAAGCTTATTAAAGGAACGGTTGCGGTAAATATCTTTATAGGTATCGTAATTGTGCTGCTTTTTGGAATGGTAACCCAATTGCTTCAGATGGAGCTTTTAAGCAGTGTGCTAGGTGAATTTATCGGTTTGGGTATGTTTGCTTTAATAGTTGTTTTCCAACAGGAGATCAGGAAATTCCTCCTAATGATCGGCTCTACCAATTTCACGCAAAGAGGGAAATTTTTTAAGAATTTGCGTTTCATCAAGGATGACCTTGAAACCACAACCAATATTGAAGCCGTCGTAAATGCCTGCGAAAGTATGGGCAGAACTTATACCGGAGCCTTAATGGTCATTCAGAAAAGTACCAACCTCGATTTTGTAAAGAATTCAGGGGATGATATGAATATTGAATTGAACCAACCCATCATAGAATCGATCTTTTACAAAAATTCGCCCCTGCATGATGGCGCTATGATAATCGAGGATAATAAGATTACCGCAACAAGAGTAATATTGCCTGTTTCCAACGACAGAGCTATTCCGTTACGGTTTGGGTTGAGACACAGAGCAGCGGTAGGAATTACCGAAAAAACCGACGCTCTGGCATTGGTGGTAAGTGAAGAAACCGGCCAGATATCTTACATAAAAGATGGGGAATTCGTGATGTTTGAAAACACCAAAGAACTTACTACTAAATTAACGGAAGATCTTAGTTAACCGAGCGGTTCTTCGGCCATAAACTGCACTTCATATAGATTGCGATAATATCCTTTTTCTTTCTGAAGCAATTGTGTATGAGTTCCTATCTCCACTATCTTCCCTTCGTCCATCACAATAATCTTATCGGCTTTTTTAATGGTTGCGAGGCGGTGTGCGATAACTATGGAAGTTCGTCCCTGGGTGATCTTATCTGTGGCTTCCTGGATAAGGAGTTCGCTATAAGTATCTACGGAAGAAGTAGCCTCATCTAAAACCAGAATACTCGGGTTGCTCATGTACGCCCGAAGGAAAGAGATCAATTGACGCTGTCCTGAAGACAACATAGCTCCTCTTTCTTTAACATTGTAGTGGTAGCCCCCGGGAAGGGTATTGATGAATTCATGAATCCCGATTTGTTTGGCAGCGGTTTTCACGTCTTCTTCTGTGATTTTTGGGTCATTCAGTGTGATATTATTCAAGATGGTGTCAGCAAAAAGAAACACATTCTGAAGTACCACAGCAATTTGTGAACGTAAGGATTTAAGTTTAATATCCCGGATATCGGTTCCGTCTACCAGGATTTGTCCGCTGTTTATCTCGTAAAATCTATTCAGCAGGTTTATTATCGTTGATTTGCCGGCGCCGGTGGCTCCTACGATTGCAATGGTTTCTCCAGGTTCAGCTTTAAATGAAACTCCCTTCAGTACTTCTTCATCGTCAACATAGCTAAACCGAACATCTCTAAATTCAATTTCTCCTTTGAGCTGGGTTACTTCAATTTTCCCTTCATCTTTAATGGAAGATTCAGTATCCAAAATTCCGAAGACACGATTAGCCGCAACCATTCCCATTTGCAGGGTATTAAATTTATCGGCGATCTGCCTCAACGGCCTGAACAGCATCTGGGAAAGCTCAATAAAAGCCACAATAATACCCAATGTTATCACATCTCCTTCAACCGCTCTTAGTCCACCAAACCATACAATTAGACCAATGGTAATGGAGGTAGCCATTTCAGCAATAGGAAAGAAAATAGAGTTATACCACACGGTTTTCACCCAGGCATTTCGGTGTTTATCGTTGATTTCCTTAAAGTTTTCATATTCGGCTTTTTCCCGGGTAAAAAGCTGCACGATCTTCATCCCGGTAATGCGTTCCTGAACAAAAGTATTCAGGTTTGCCACTTCGGTACGTACTTCTTCAAAAGCAACTTTCATTTTCTGCTGAAAAACCCTAGTGGCATACATAATCAATGGAAGGACTGTAAGCACCAGCAAAGTCAACTGCCAGCTTTGGTAAAACATAAAGGCAACAACCACCAGCATTGTGAGAATATCACTGATGATCATAAAAAGTCCCTGGCTGAAAATACTGGCAATGGTTTCAATATCACTAACCGCACGGGTTACCAATCGGCCCACCGCCGATTTATCATAGTAAGCCATCTTAAACCGAAGCATATGCCTGAAAAGGTTTACCCGAAGATCGCGAACCACTTCTTGTCCCAACCAGTTTGCGTAGTAAATGAAAAGGAATTGAAAGATCACTTCCAGGAGCAGTATCCCGGCCATAAGAGCAATAAAAAAGACCAGGTTCTCGTACTCGGCCGGCATTATTGCATCATCTATGGTGACCTGCAACAAATATGGCCTCAGCACTGCGAAAAATGAAAGCAAAACAGCAGCAACTCCTACAAAATAAAATGTTAGTTTGTAAGGGTTTGTGTATTTAAGCAAGCGCTTAAATAGATCAAAATCGAATGCATTTCCAGATTTAGCCGCCATTTACTCTATTGCAATATTTGGATAAGTAACTTCTGTGAGATAAAGACCTTTCGCAGGAACCGAAGTTCCGGCTTTGCTTCTGTCTTCACTCCTTATTATTTCGTGTAAATTCTCCACCGTCGTCTTCCCAAGGCCAATTTCAATAAGACTACCTACAATTGCCCGCACCATATTCCGAAGAAATCTATCGGCGGTGATACTGAATTTCAAGATATCCCCTTCCCTCTCCCATCGGGCCTTTTCAATTTTGCAATTATAGGTTTTTACATCGGTTCTGGACTTTGAAAAACACTTAAAGTTAGTATAAGTTTTCAAGATCTCTGCAGCCTCATTCATTTTATCTATGTCCAGGTTTTTTTTAATAAAGTAGGCACGATCAATTAAAAAAGGATCTTTTTTATTAATTATCAGATATTCATAGCTTCGGCTCAAAGCATCAAATCGGGCATGTGCCAGAGGCTTAACCTCAAAAACCTTATTTACGGCAATATCTGGAGGCAGCATGGAATTGAGTTTAAACTGAAGCTGTTCAGTATCTATTTTTTTCTGAATATCAAAATGGGCAAAGATCTGTTTCGCATGAACTCCGGCATCTGTTCTTCCAGCCCCGGTGATCTCAACTGTCTTCTGAAACAATTTACTCAGTGCAGTTTCAACCTTTTCCTGAACCGAAACCGCATCGGGTTGGTTTTGCCAACCGTGATAATTTTTTCCAAAATATGCCAGTTCTATAAAATACCTCAAGCCAATTCGATTATTTTTCTATATTTTCGAACTGCAAAGATACAGCAAAAATCAGAAGCTGGAATCAACCCTATCCTTGGATTCACTGAGTTAAAACCTGAAGAAATAATTTTGAAAAAGATCCTGCTTTTAAGCGACACCCATACCTATATTGATGAAAGAATCCTGCATTATGCAGCCCAGGCCGATGAAATATGGCATGCCGGCGATATTGGAAACCTTGCCGTAACCGATTCCCTGCAGAAATTAAACCCGGTAAAAGCTGTCTACGGAAATATTGACGGAGCAGAGATAAGACGGGAATTTCCGCTAAATCTGCGTTTCATGTGTGAAGGAGTTGATGTTTGGATAACCCATATCGGTGGTTATCCTGGAAAATATTCCCCTGCAATCAGGGAAGAGATTAAAAGAAATCCCCCTAAATTATTTATCTGCGGGCATTCTCATATTCTGAAGGTGATGAATGACAAACAACTCAAATTACTACATATGAATCCGGGAGCAGCCGGCAAACAAGGATTTCATAAAAAGAGAACGATGTTGCGATTTAAGATTGACGGAGAAAATATCTCTGACCTGGAGGTGATTGAATTAGGCTAAAAAAGTTGGTAGTTGAAGTTAGCAATAGGCAGTTTCGCAAATTTAATAAGATCTTAAAAATAAAAAAACCCGAAGCTTTCACTTCGGGTTTTTCACGCACTAATACTACTAAGATGATAGGCTTATCGTAATCGATCGACAGATTTTACGAGATCTTCGTCCTTTTTAATGGCCTTATTGGCCAAAACAAGAAAAACGATAGAAATGATTGGAAGAAACATCCCAATATCCTTCTTCGAGATTATTATCTCTCCGGATAAATTTAGCGACCAATAAACAAAGACTCCTAGTAAAAAAAAGTTTAACAGTATATTTAAACGCCCCAGTACAAACTGAAGCTTTCTGTTTTTAAACATAAAGATACTCACCAATGAAAGCAATGCCGATGACAGGAACATGATAAAAACCATGAGTTCATTGTTGGCATAAACGGTAGTACCATCTGAATTTTCCCAAAGCGGAAATAAAAAAATCAATCCACCGCTAATTATAGCTGCCAGTAATAAGTAAACGGTCTGTATTCTTTGTAGCATATCGGGCTTGCAATTCGCCACAAAAATAACAGATTCTTTATAAAATTCCACTTTAAATATTAAAATAAAGTCGTATAATTGCAGAAACAATTCGTAACCGGTTCTAAACAGGTTACTTAAGTCTCCAAATTTTTTCGATTCTCCCACGAGAAGTTTTAATCAACCCAAACACACAATTTTATTCTTAATTATTCATGTTTGAAATTTCAGAATTAAAAACTAAAAAGCTACCTGAACTTCAGGAAATAGCTAAATCTCTAAATGTTCCAAAATTTAGAAGCTTAAAAAAACTCGATCTTGTATATCAAATATTAGATCACCAGGCTGCCAATCCTTCTATTGCTAAAGAAGTTCTTGCCGAAGAATCTGCAAAAAGCACTGAGCCCTCAGAAAAACCTCAGAATAAAAGAACCGGAAAAGTAGGAAGCGACAAAAAACCTCACAGCCACAAAAGACAGGAAGCTACACCTAAAAAAGAAAATTCCCGTCAGGAAACCCAATCAGAAAGACCGGAAAGAGAAAAACCTCAGCCGCGTCAAAACAAAAGACCTGACAACAGGCCTTCTAAAGATTCCAGGGATGATAATCGCGGAAATCAGCGCGAGAAGCAGGACAACCGAAGCAAAAACACCGGAAGTCGTGACAATGGAAATCGCGATAATGGAAACAGAGACAATAATAACCGGGACGCCGGCAACCGCGACAGCCGTAACCGATATCGCGAGCCAGATTATGAATTTGACGCGATAATCGAGAGCGAAGGGGTACTGGATATCATGCAGGACAATTACGGTTTCCTGAGATCTTCAGATTA
>DATISX010000158.1:0-3944 GCA_035468275.1 Salegentibacter sp. | reverse complement strand
GTATTTGGGGAATTTCAGCAACAATAGGCAACCTCGAACAGGCGAGGGAGGTTTTGCTCGGGCCGGGAACTGAAGCTTTTCAGAATTCAATTTTGATCAAGGCTAATATTAAAAAGAAGATCAAGGTTCTTTCGATTATTCCGGAGAAAATGGAAAGGTTTCCCTGGCGGGGTCATCTTGGGTTGCATTTAATAGATGAGGTTGTGCCTATCATTAAAAACTCCAGAACAACCTTGCTTTTCACCAATACCCGCTCCCAGTGCGAATTGTGGTTTCAGAGGCTAATTCATAAATATCCTGAATTTGCCGGGGAATTGGCGATGCATCACGGAAGTATCAATAAGGAAACCCGCCAGTGGGTGGAGCAGGCTATCCGCAATGAAAGTTTAAAAGCAGTGGTGGCCACTTCCAGCCTTGATTTGGGGGTTGATTTTGCGCCGGTGGAAACCATAATCCAGATAGGCGGTCCAAAAGGGGTTGCCAGGTTTTTACAGCGTGCCGGGCGCAGCGGACACAGGCCCGGGGAGAAAAGCGTAATCTATTTTCTGCCAACCCACGCCATCGAACTTATAGAAGCTTCAGCGCTGCAGAAAGCCGTAAAAACTATGGCCGTGGAAGACCGGATTCCCTACCTACTCAGTTTTGATGTTTTAGTGCAATACCTAACCACTCTGGCGGTTTCCGACGGATTTTTTCCGAATGAAATATGGCCGGAGATAAAATCTACTTTCTGTTTCCAGGAAATTACTGAGGTGGAATGGCGCTGGGTCCTGAATTTTATTACCAGGGGTAGCCAAAGTTTGCAGGCTTACGATGAATATAAGAAAGTGGAAATTGAGGAGGATGGCCGGTTTAAGGTGAATAACCGCGCAATTGCGATGAGGCATCGGTTGCAGATAGGAACGATTGTGAGCGATGCGGCTTTGAGTGTAAAATTCCTGAAAGGCGTTTACATAGGGACTATCGAGGAGTGGTTTGTCTCTAAACTTAATCCCGGAGATGTTTTTACTTTTGCCGGCCGGAACCTGGAATTGATACGTATAAAAAATATGCAGGTGCTGGTAAAGACATCCAAACAAAAAACTTCTAAGGTGCCGAGCTGGGAAGGGGGAAGAATGACATTTTCGGCGCAGATGAGTGAGTTGCTTCGGGAAGAAATGTATACTGCTGCTGAATCAGTGTCTTCAGGCAGGAAACGATCGCCCGAATTACAGGCTCTGCAGCCCATTTTAAAGAGACAGCAAAAAGAATCTATTATTCCGGGAAAAGATGAATTCCTTATCGAAACCTTTAAAACACGGGAAGGTTATCACGCGATATTTTATCCATTTGAAGGAAGGTTTGTGCACGAAGCGTTGGGAAGTTTGATGGCTTACCGCATCAGCTTGCTCATGCCCATAACTTTTTCTATCGCCTTTAACGATTATGGTTTTGAATTACTCTCAGATCAGGAGATCGATATGCAACAGGTGATAGATAACAACTTGTTTTCTTCGGAATATTTAATGGATGATTTATATAAAAGCTTAAATGCAACTGAAATGGCCCGGAGGAAATTCAGGGATATTGCCGTGATTGCAGGAATGGTTTTTACCGGATATCCGAATAAACTGATAAAAAGCAAACATTTACAGAGCAGTTCACAATTGCTTTTTAGTGTTTTTCGGGATTATGAGGAAGATAATTTACTTTACCAACAGGCTTTTAGAGAAACCTTTGAACATCAACTTGAGGAAGGCCGGTTAAGAATGGCATTGGAGAGAATCGGGGTGCAAAATATCGTATGGAAACACTGCGAAAAACCCACGCCTTTTTCCTTTCCAATAATTACCGACAGGCTTCGGGAGAAACTGTCTTCAGAAAAGCTGGAAGACAGGATACGCCGAATGCTTGAACAGTTGGAAAAATAATTTACCGGTTTTTGAGTTTTTTACTAACAAAACTTCTTACCAGTTCGGTGGTCACTCCAAAAAGTACGTGAGCAAACAACTCGTTGGCCTGGGTTTTAATAGGAGTTTCCATTGGAGTTTCTTCAAGACCAAGAAGGGGAAGCGAGGTTTCATGAGTTGTGAACCAGGTAGAAGCACCCAGAATTACCCCGTCTGTAATTTTAAGTTGGTCTTTGTCTTTTTTTCCGTAGCCATAGGCGGCACCTAAACTGGCGCCCACAGGGAAATTTACCAGTTGCTCGGCAAGAGCTTCGTTTTGAACACTTATAGGGCCTCCTGTAATCTTGGTGGAAAGATCATCTAAAATTTTGATTTGTGCTGAGCGTTGCTCCACTTTTCTTACCGGAAGGTAACGTTCCACTATACTTTTTACAGCAGTTCCGGCGAGACCTCCCAGGATTCCTGAAATAAGTGCTCTTTGAGTATCAGGGGTGAAAGTATCTTTGTTTAAAAAGGATGTTAGGTTCATGTGTTGAGAATTTTATAGGTTAAAGCTATCCCATAACACTTTTTTCTGCAATTGTTTAACATGTAATTGGGATGAGTTGTTTAAAATTTGATAAATTTAAAACATGACTAAATCACTAAAAATAGCCTTGCTTCAGGTAGATCTTAAATGGGAAGACCCGCAAGCCAACCGCAGTTTGTTTTCAAAAGAAATTAAGGCGCTTTCAGACGAGGTGGATCTCATAATTCTACCGGAAATGTTTACCACCGGTTTCAGTATGAATGCTGAAAAATTAGCCGAAAGTAATGACGGACTCAGTTTTCATTGGATGGTAGAAATGGCAGCGATGAAAAATTCAGCAGTAACCGGAAGCATTATTATTACCGAAGACGGGAATTATTATAACCGCCTGTTTTTTGTATTTCCGGACGGAAGTTATAAAACCTATGACAAGCGCCACACTTTTACGCTGGCTAAGGAAGATGAGACATATACGGCTGGGAAAGACAGGCTGATCCTAGAATTTAAAGGATGGAAAATTTGCCCGCTTATTTGTTATGATCTTCGTTTTCCCGTTTGGGCCCGAAATACTGAAGATTACGATCTTCTTGTCTATGTTGCCAACTGGCCCGATAAAAGGGTGGCGGCCTGGGATGCGTTGTTAAAGGCCAGAGCGATAGAAAACATGAGCTATTGTATTGGCGTTAATCGCACCGGTATCGATGGCGGGGGTTATAACTATTCCGGGCATAGCGCTGCTTACGATTGTTTAGGCGAAAACCTTACAGGCGAAAACAGGGAATCACCTTTTGTAAAAGAGGTTAGTCTGGATAAAGATCACCTGGAGAAAACCCGAAAACAACTAAAGTTTCTCCAGGATCGGGATGAGTTTACTCTAAAATAAAACTCTCATTGAGGTCCCAATTTGAGCGGACTTCCAGGGTATCGTTGTAATAATGTATTTTTTCCGGTTTTTGTTTCTTGAGGTAATTTCCGGTATCCCACTTATGGTTTCCGTTGTCATCTATAATTACCCGCACCAGGTATTTCGCCGGTTTCAGGAATCTGAAATTGAAACTTGTTTCGTTTTCAGAGAATCTTTCGGCCTGAACTTTACCTTCCAGATCAGTTAGTTGTGTGATAATCGGGAAGCTGTTTACATTTTGAAGCCTTAACATTACGCTACCATATTCTGAATATGGTTTTGTTGAAATTTGCTGATTGATGGTATCATTTGTCTTTCCGAAGAGATCGGTTAGGGCACCGGGTAATGCGCGAATCTGGTATTGATTGTTTTCCTCTTTCTCAAATTGAAGCTGAAGTTCATTTTTTATGAGCTGTAAATCGGCGGTGAAATTCACTTCGGCAGAATCTTTATCGAGAATTCTTATTAAATCGGCATTGCTTTCAACCAGCGGGGTGTTAGCCCTGAACTTAAAGGTTTGATCAAATTCGATATTTCCACTTGGCACAGCAGTAATCTTAAGTGAGTCCCTTTCCATTTCGGATATCTTTGTGAAAAGGGTATCTCTTCCGGAAGGACTCAC
>DATISX010000157.1:0-2583 GCA_035468275.1 Salegentibacter sp. | reverse complement strand
AAACTTCTTTTCCTTTGTTTTGGAAACCAAAAAGCTGGCAGAACATTTACCGGAGCGACTCAATAAAATTTCTGAAAATCTGGCTAACAACACCTTTAAATTACATGTTGAAGCCATTGATGAAGAACGGGTTACCGATGGGTTTCAAAAAGTAGCTAACCGTATCACCCTGGGCCTAATTATAGCTGCCATGATTATTGGTGCTGCCATGTTGATGCAGGTTCCTTCCGACTTTACCATTTTCGGTTATCCGGGACTGGCGATGGTATTTTTCCTGTTGGCAGCAGTGATGGGCATCTATTTGAGTTACATTATCATTTTTAAAGATGAAAATTTACATTCAAAGGACAAAGATTAAGTTTAAATAGAATATGTTTTTGTAGGATTCATTGAATCAGCGTATTTTCGGGTTAAATTCAACTAAAACCTGATTCAATGAAACATATTTTTACTTTTATTTTCCTCTTTTCTTCAGTTGGAATTTTTGCTCAAAAGGTTGAAATTCCTGTTGACACCACTGTTGTTACCGAGCATTCGGTTCGCATTAAAGGCCAAAATATCAATTATACTGCCACCACGGGAACTCAGCCTCTCTGGAATGAAGACGGCGACCCAATTGCCAGCCTTCATTATACCTACTACAAACGCAGCAATATAAGTAACACTGAAAACCGCCCACTGGTAATTTCCTTCAACGGAGGTCCAGGCTCGGCATCAGTTTGGATGCATATTGCCTATACAGGTCCCCGGGTTTTAAAAATAGATAATGAAGGTTTCCCGGTTCAGCCTTATGGAGTAAAGGATAATCCGCATTCAATTCTGGATGTTGCAGATATCGTTTATGTAAATCCGGTAAACACCGGTTACTCCCGCCCTATTCCGAATAAAGAAGGAAAAGTGGAAAAGGAAAAATTCTTTGGGGTTCAAGCCGATATAAAATACCTCGCAGAATGGTTAAATACCTTTATGACCAGAAACAATCGCTGGTTATCTCCAAAATATCTTATCGGGGAAAGCTATGGAACAACAAGGGTTTCTGGTCTTGCCCTTGAACTGCAAAATAGTCAGTGGATGTACCTTAACGGGGTTATTCTTGTCTCCCCTACCGAAATTGGAATTGACCGCGAAGGCCCCGTAGAAGTAGCCAATCGCCTTCCCTACTTTGCTGCAGCAGCCTGGTACCATGATGCACTTCCGCAGGAATTGCAAAACAGAGAACTGGAAGACCTCCTCGCCGAAGTTGAAGAGTATGCTATTAACGACCTATTGCCAGCTTTGATTAAAGGAGGTTTTACCGAACCCGATAAAAAACAGGCTGCCGCAGAAAAAATGGCTTACTATTCCGGATTATCGGAAAAAGTGATTCTGCAAAACAATCTTGAAGTGCCGATTCGTTATTTCTGGAAAGAACTTTTACGCGAAGACAGCGGTTACACCTTAGGTAGACTCGATTCACGTTACCTGGGACTTGATGCAAAAGAAGCCGGTGACTCACCTGATTATAATTCTGAGCTCACTTCCTGGTTGCATTCTTTCACTCCCGCAATAAACCATTACCTAAGAGAAGAACTCAATTTTAAAACAGACCTGAAATACTTTATGTTCGGTCCTGTTCATCCCTGGGACCGCAGTGGAGACAATACCGGAGAGAACCTGAGACAGGCAATGGCCCAGAACCCTAATCTTGATGTATTAGTTCAGTCGGGATATTTTGATGGTGCTACAACATATTTCAATGCTAAATACTCTATGTGGCAGCTTGACAAAAGCGGAAAAATGAAAGACAGATTAAGCTTTAAAGGCTACGAAAGCGGCCATATGATGTACCTACGGGCTGAAGATCTCAAAAATGCCAATGATGACATTAGGGAATTTATTGAAAACTCCTTACCACTAGAAGGAGCGCCCGCTAAATATTAAAAAACTTTTATAATATAAAATCCCGGAAGTCGAAGCTTCCGGGATTTTTTTATTGGAGCAAATAGCTCTTTAGATCATCATAATTACTGATCTCCTCAGAACGTTTTTCTTTGTTCATAAAAGCTTTTACGCTGTCTGGTATTTCGATTTTCTTCCCAATTGCAGCTTCCACCGTTTCAAGAAATTTTACGGGATGGGCAGTCTCCAGGAAAATACCATAGTAATCAGGATTTTCCTTCAGAAATTTCTGCAAAGCAAGATAACCAACCGCGCCATGTGGGTCCATCACATATTTGTTTTTTCTGTAAACTTCTTTGATGGCCTGTTGGGTTTCATCATCACTGCAACTATAGGAAGAGAGTATTTCCTTTAATTCGCTGAATTCATTTTGAAAGATCTCCAGCACTCTTACGAAATTGCTTGGATTTCCAATATCCATCGCGTTTGAAATAGTGTGGACACTGGTTTTTGGTTCAAATTTCTCAGTCTTGAGATATCGCGTTACCACATTATTTGAATTATTTGCCGCAATAAAATGTTTGATCGGCAAGCCCAGTTCCCGGGCCATCAATCCGGCGCAGATATTTCCGAAGTTCCCGCTGGGAACAGAAAAAACCAGTTCCTCTTTCTTGTCTTTCAATTGTTTCCAGGCCAGGAAATAAT
>DATISX010000156.1:0-3332 GCA_035468275.1 Salegentibacter sp. | reverse complement strand
CTTACAACCCTATGACTGTTGCTGAATTACAAAATTCAGTTCCGGCTTTAGATTGGGAAAAGTATTTTAGCGAAATTGGTGCTAAGGAACTTGACACCATTATCGTTGCTCAGCCTAAATATATGAAAGCTCTACAAGGAGTTTTTACCCAGAATAATGTTGAAGACTGGAAAACCTATTTGAAATGGAGCATTTTTAACGATGCTGCCAATGCGCTTTCTACCGAAATTGAAACTGCCAACTGGGAATTCTACAACAAAACCCTGCAAGGTGCACAAGAACAACGTCCTCGTGATGAGCAGGCTCTTCAAACTATAAACTGGAGCATAGGGGAAGCCTTAGGAAAACTTTATGTAGATGAACATTTCCCTGCTGAAGCCAAAGAGCAAGCTGAAGAAATGATCGCAAATATCATTAAAGCCTACGAAACCAGAATCAACAACCTGAGCTGGATGAGTGAGGACACCAAGAAAAAGGCTATCGAAAAATTGGGTACCACAACTATTAAAGTTGGTTATCCGGATGAATGGAAAGATTACAGCGGGCTTGAAATAGCCAATGTTGATGAAGACGGATCTTATTTCCAAAACATGATGAATGTGAGCAAATGGAGAACCGCCGACAATATGTCTAAACTAGGAGAGCCGGTAGACAAAACCGAATGGTTCATGTCTCCGCAAACGGTTAATGCATATTATAACCCAAGTTATAATGAGATCGTTTTCCCGGCTGCAATTCTTCAGCCGCCCTTCTACGATTACAAAGCTGATGCTGCCATTAATTATGGTGGAATTGGAGCAGTAATTGGCCACGAGATTTCTCACGGATTCGACGACAGCGGCGCACGTTTTGATGCTGAAGGAAACCTTAATAACTGGTGGACTGATGAAGACCTGGAAGCTTTTGAAAAACTTGGAGGCGATCTGGCAGATCAATACAGCAAAATCGAAGTTCTTGACAGTGTTTTTATCAATGGGCAATTTACCCTTGGAGAAAACATTGGTGACCTTGGTGGAGTTAATGCCGCTTACGATGGTTTACAGATTCATTTAGAAGAAAATGGCCATCCCGGCGAGATCGACGGATATACTCCTGAACAACGTTTCTTTATGTCCTGGGCAACCGTTTGGAGAACCAAAATGCGTGATGAGGCCTTGCAAAGTAAAATTAAGACCGATCCCCATTCTCCCGGAATGTACCGCGCGTATGTACCACTTCAAAACATAGATGCTTTCTATAAAGCTTTTGAGATAGGAGAAGAAGATGACATGTATGTAGCTCCCGAAGATCGCGTGATCATCTGGTAGTTATTTGCAATATAATTTATTAAAAAGGCCTGCTGAAAATAATTTTCACCAGGCCTTTTTTTATTGAAAATGATAAAATGCATCTTCCAGATGTTCCACTTTCACACCTTGCTTATTTATCACGATAGCAATTATATCAAAACGGGCTTCAACTTCAGATAGGTTTTGGTCATTGATATAAAAGTCGGCGACTTTTAAAAGTTGTCGTTTTTGTTTTGGTTTTACAAATTCCTGAGGAAGGCCAAAATTGGGGGTGCTGCGGGTTTTCACCTCAACTATCACGAGGGTATCACCTGTTCTGGCAATAATGTCTACCTCTGCTTTATCAAACCTGTAGTTCTCGGCCAGAATCTCATACCCCTCTTTCCTAAGGTGCGCCACAGCAATTTGTTCCCCCTCTATTCCTAATGAATTGTGTTTGGCCATTTAATTTTTAAGCAAATTAAAATTTCCTGACCGAAAATGAATTGGGGGAATTCCTTTATATTTTGCTTAGTTAACCAGCATTATGGTTTCCACTCTCAGATCTAATGCCTCTATTTCTTCCTGACTTGCTTCAATTAAACGATCCCCGAAAAACTCATTCCCGGGTTCATTCTGAGGTGCAAGGAAAACACGTAGCCCCGAATTTTCGAGCTTCCCGTCATTCCACATTACCGCCCCGCTGTAATCCCAGCCGAAACCATAAAAAGATATTTCTTTTTCGTTTAGCCTGTTAAGTTCCTCATAGGTGGTTCCGATTTTAATGCCTTGGGCCGATTTCCAATCCCCATCAACGTCAAATCTAATATCATGAATTTTTGTTCGGTCTTCATCTTTCCAGGTTACATGAAGTTCATTTGGAGTATCAGGATAAAGAATGGTATAGGCGCGCTCAACGGTGCCCTCTTCGAACATTCCCATGTCTTCCCTGAAATTGGCATCGGGATATTCTCGTTTGAGATCTTCAGAGGAATACTGCTGAAGGTTTTCAATTTCAAATTTATCTTTAGAGGCCGTGTTTCGGGAACTTCCGCAGGCGACTAGTGTCAATACGCTTATTACTATAAGTATTTTTTTCATTTTGGTTAGTTTGCTTCCGCAGAAAATTTCAGAAAAAGCTCTGCGGAAAAATTTTGGTACTAAATTCAGGAACATTCCACAGAGAAGCCTTGTCTTTTACAAGAATTTAACGTGTATTATTTAACTGTTGCTTACCTTTACGGCTTCCAAAAAAGTTTAAGATTAATGAGCGATTCTACACAGCGATATACTATTACAGCGGCTTTACCATATACCAACGGTCCTATTCATATTGGTCACCTTGCAGGGGTTTATGTACCTGCCGATATTTATGCACGATTTTTAAGAATGCAGGGTTACGATGTGGCTTTCGTCTGCGGAAGTGACGAGCACGGGGTACCTATCACCATCAAGGCGAAAAAAGAAGGTGTGAGCCCGCAGGATATCGTTGATAAGTATCATGCCATTATTAAAAAATCTTTTAAGGATTTTGGAGTTTCTTTTGATAATTATTCCAGAACCTCAGCGAAGGTTCACCACGATACAGCTTCTGATTTTTTCAAAAAAATGTATGAAGACGGAAAATTTATCGAAGAAACCACGCAACAACTTTATGATGAAGAAGCCCAGCAGTTTCTGGCCGATAGATTTGTAACCGGAACCTGTCCTAAATGTGGAAATGAAGAAGCTTACGGCGACCAGTGTGAAAGCTGTGGAACTTCCCTGAATGCAACAGATCTTATCAATCCGAAATCTACATTTTCCGGAGCTACGCCTACTTTAAAGGAAACCCGACATTGGTTTTTGCCTTTAGATCAATACGAAGACTGGCTGAAGGAATGGATCCTGGTTGGCCATAAAGCCGACTGGAAAAGCAATGTGTACGGTCAGGTAAAATCCTGGATAGACGATGGCCTTAGGGCCCGTGCCGTAACCCGCGACCTGGACTGGGGAATTCCTGTTCCTGTTGAAGGTGCCGATGGAAAGGTGCTTTATGTATGGTTTGATGCGCCAATCGGATAC
>DATISX010000155.1:0-2214 GCA_035468275.1 Salegentibacter sp. | reverse complement strand
TACGAACTCCTTCACAGAGTCCTTCATCATTTTTTGTTCATCAGTAAAATCCTCGGGCGTGAAGACATCTTCAGCCTTAGTTTCCTTCACTATGAATTGACCTCCCCGTAGAAGATCTTTTTTGGTGGTTTGTGTATTCATTATTTTATTATTTTTTAAATCAAATTAATAGATGAGAGTCGAGAGCCAAGAGACAAGAATCAAGACTTTTTTTCAAGGTTATCTATAAAACCTGAGATCATTTTTTGTAATTCCTGTATTTTTTCTTCAACTGAATTAAACTCGTCAATTGTGATGTAATTTTCGTTTAAAGCAACTATAATTTGGGTTTCCCATTCAAAAGCGGAACCCAGACTGTTCTCTAAATACTGAATAAAATGTCGGTCAGTCCTTTTACTTGTACCTTCTGCTATATTTGAAGGAATCGACACTCCGCATCTTATTAATTGAGAGACAAGGTTATATTTTTCGTAATCCGGAAAAGTCTTCACAATTTTATAAGTCAACTGTACCAGAGTCATTCCCTCCTGCCAGATTTTCAACTTTTTAAAATTATGCCTCCCCATTTAACTCCGTCTTGACTCTTGATTCTTGTCTCTTGTTTCTAACTTAAGAACTCATATACTCCCGCAGCTCCCTGACCAGTACCCACGCACATTGTTACAATACAGTGTTTGTTTTTTAGGTTGCGTTTGCGCATTTCGTCAAAGATCTGAACGGAGAGTTTCGCTCCGGTGCAGCCCAGTGGGTGACCCATGGCTATTGCCCCTCCATTCACGTTTACTTTTCCTGGATCGAGACCTGTTTCCCTAATTACCGCAAGTGCTTGTGAGGCAAAGGCTTCGTTAAGCTCTATAAGTTCAATATCTTCTTTTTTCATTCCTATACGTTCCAGGGCTTTTGGAATGGCGATCACCGGGCTTATTCCCATTACCCGTGGATCTACACCGGCAACGGCATAGCTCACCAGGCGGGCGATTGGTTCAAGGTTGAGTTCTTTCACCATTTCCTCGCTCATTATCATTACAAAGGCAGCACCATCACTCATCTGGGAGGAATTTCCTGCAGTGACGCTTCCGCCTTCTGCAAATACCGGGCGTAACCGGGCAAGAGCTTCTTTGGAAGTATCGGCCCGCGGACCTTCATCTTCTTTCACGGTATAGGTTCTTGTTTCTTTCTTCCCTTGGGCATTGATAAAAGTTTCCTCTACATCAATTGGTACGATCTGGTCCTTGAATTTACCTTCTTTCAAAGCATTCAGAGCTTTTTGATGAGAATTATAAGCAAATTCATCCTGATCCTCACGGGAAATATTATAGCGATTTGCTACTTCCTCTGCAGTCAATCCCATTCCCCAGTAATAATCTTCATTACCCTCCAATGCTGCGGAGTAGTTAGGAACAGGTTTATATCCGCCCATTGGTATATAGCTCATGCTTTCCACGCCACCGGCGATGATACAATCTGCCATTCCGCTCTGAATCTTTGCTGAAGCCATGGCAATTGTTTCTATCCCTGATGCACAATACCGATTCACGGTTACTCCCGGGACGTCCTCGATCTTCAACCCCATAAGGGAGATCAATCTACCCATATTAAGTCCCTGCTCTGCCTCGGGCATCGCGTTTCCTACCATGACATCATCTATCCTCTTCTTATCCAGTTGAGGAAGTTCCTTCATAAGATACTCAATGGTCTCTGCCGCCAGTTCATCGGGTCTTTTAAACCTGAACACTCCTCTTGGGGCTTTACCAACCGCGGTTCTGTATGCTTTTACTATGTATGCTGTTCGATTCATCTGTAAGTATTTTATCTGTTGTATATTGTATACTGTAAATTGTAGATTGTTTTTGATTTATAAGGTTGATTGTAACTTAATTATCATATTTTGAATGTGATGGACCTCGCTCTCCAAACTCTTAAAATCTTCTTCCCCTATAAAGGAAAGGTTATTACAAATTATTAATTGAGTTTCAAATTCAAAGGCAGAGCCCAACGCTATTCCTAAAAAATTATAAAATTCTTTATTTGATTTTCTGCCACAGCCCTCCGCAATGTTAGAAGAAATAGAAACTGCAGATCTCCGGATTTGAGATGTGAGACCATAAATTTCCTCCTTGGGGAAAAGTTGACTTTTTATATAGATCTCAGTTACCAATCCCATCGCCTTTTGCCAAACTTTAAGTTCTTTAAAATAATTCATGATTTTGAATG
>DATISX010000154.1:0-17675 GCA_035468275.1 Salegentibacter sp. | reverse complement strand
TGCCTGGCGGTCGCTAAAAAATTCGTTGTAATACATGGTTTCAAAGCTCGTGTGCCCTGCTACCGAGAAACGCTTAAGTATTTCAGGTTGGTTTCCGTTGTTCGGGAAAGCGTGATAAGCATGGGTGAGCGGTAAATCGCCAATAGCAAAATTTCCCTCAAGGATGAATTCGGTGCGGGATCTGTCCAGTCTTTTAATTTCATGTTCTATTTTTAATCCGGCTTTAGTATAATTAAAATCACCATTTATAAAACCTGAAAAAGCCTGGGTGACCTGCCCGGTGAATTTAGGGTATCCTTTTTCTATCAGAATATTGCTTGTTGGGGTCTTTAAAAATCTGGCGAATGGGCGCCATAAAAAAGAAAAAGTAGCCTGACTTAGGTTGTAATCACTGAGTTGTTGCCCTTCATGGATATAAGCATAATCCTGCAAATTCGAAACCTGGCTATGGCTAAGCTGTAGCTCGGTGTTTAATTTAGAGGTGAAGTGATGTGTTAGTCCTCCACTTAATGTTTTATCGGTATAGAAAAAACTGATGTTAACAAAACGGGGTTCAACAATGGAGAACTCGTTTACACCCTGCAGATAATTAAAACTACCCACTTCAATGATATCACTGGTGTAGTTCAGTTTCAGGTTAGTTCCACTAGCTTTATGAAGTGCTATTTTGGTGCCGAGGCCATATTTAAAAACCTCATCTTTAAATCCGTAAACCGCGTAACCATTGATATTGAATCTATCTGAGAACTTATGGTTGGTTTTCCCTCCAAAGCCCAGTCGCAAACCCTCATAGTTGTTATACTTAAAAAATTTCCCCAGGTCGAAATCCCAGAAGCCAATAGGATAATACCCGGTTTTAATTGTATTTTTTATTTCTATCCGGCGTTCTACATTTTTTTCTTTCACAAGATCATCAACCCTTTTTTCTAAGTTTTCATCCGCAAAAGTAAAGGGCTGTTGCCGGTTTCTCTGCCAGAAATTTTCGTCTGGATTAAACGCATCGACTACTACCTCCACCTGTGCAGAAGGATCTTCTATTTTTTCTTCGGAATTAAACTGAATTTCATAATTGGTGGTAGTAGAGGTGAGGAAGAGACCGGATTCTTTTTCATTTCCCGAAAGTACCGTGCTAATAATATCTCCTCCGCTCTGAAGGCGACCTATAGAAATTACCCCGCCAAAAACCGAAATATCTTTTCCTCCGCTACCCGGCCTGATTGTAGTTATTTGTTTTTTAGGAAACCAAAGATCTTCTTCCTCATAATATTCATACTCCTGATCGGTTTCCAGTTTAATGGCACCCAGCAATTGCGCTTTGAACTTTTGAATGGCAAAACTTGTAGTGTCCAGGTATAAAATCCCTTCTAATCCGGCGACGGCCTGTTCCCGTTTTGGTTTAAAATATACCACGAAGGCCGGTTTTGCGGCATTGGTGGTATCCAGAATTTTAAATTGGTAATTTCTGAAAGCCTGCCTGGAAAGTGGCCCGGCATATTCGGTTTCAAAAATATTATAATCTTTTTTGTAGAGCGAAAAGGGATTTACTGAAAGTGAGAGTATCTCATAAATCGGTTTTTCAAAGCCTGCGTTTTTAATTCCTAACACCACTTCTTTTAGATCCTGTCCTTTTTCAAAGCGATATTCTGATATTTTTTCTGAAAAATAAGCGGCTCCGGTTTGAATAATCGTTTCAACTTCCAGCATTGTGCTGTCGGTCTCCAGGTTTATCCGGTTGTTTTCGTTGTCTATTAAAAATTTATTGTAGCTTCTGAAGTTAAAAGAATTCAGCGCTTTTTCGGGGTCATTTTGATCGCGATTGGCAATAGCTTTTCTAATAATCCTGTTTGCCAGATTTTCTTCCGAATTCAATAAAACAGCTTCCAGGGTTTCGGTAAAAGGTTTCAGCCTGATAAAAATAAATTCTGTCGCAGCAGAAAGCTGGATTGATCGGGAGGAAAAACCTACATAAGAAATTGAGGCTTCCACTAAACTTTCTTTCAGCTCAATTGAAAAAGATCCATCAATATTGGTGAGGCTTGTGGGGTGATCGGGTATGGAGATCTTTGCATAAGGGAGAGGTTCTCCGGTTTCGGCATTTACAACCCGGCCTGAAATTTTCTGTTGGGCAAAAACACCGGATAAAGAAAAAATACAAACGAAAGCGAAGAAGAGGCAATTGCGCATATTATTTCTTTATTAGTTTAAAATTCTGCAATATTAGCCTAAAATAAAAATTGTCAGACAAGCATTCGTCTGCTTGTCTGACAATTGTATGTTAAATTATATAGGTTCGTGGTTTATACCGTCATGATCTCTTTCTCTTTAAACTCGAGAATTTTATCGATCTGGGCGATATAAGTGTCGGTTAATTCCTGAATTTCATCTTCAGAAGCTTTAAGGAGATCTTCAGAAATATCTATTTTTTTAAGTTCGTTATTGGCTGTTTTGCGGTCGTTACGAACGCCAACTTTAGCATCTTCAGCTTCAGCTTTGGCTTGTTTAGAAAGTTGTTTTCTTCTTTCCTCGGTTAATGGCGGAACATTTATAATCACATTTTCACCATTATTCATTGGATTGAATCCGAGATTGGCCATCATGATTCCCCTTTCGATTTCGACAATCAGTTTTTTCTCAAATGGCTGAATGGAAATAGTGCGGGCATCAGGAGTATTTACGTTGGCTACCTGGTTAAGTGGGGTTTGAGACCCATAATACTCAACCATCACGCTCCCAAGCATCGCGGGACTGGCTTTTCCGGCCCTGATATTTGCTAATTGTTTCTTTAAGTGAGCAATGGCTTTTTCCATTCCTTCTTTGGCACTATCAATAATAAATTCAATTTCGTCTTCCATCTCTTTAAAGTTTAAAATGCAGGTTGTTTTTGAACTATAGGTTTACTTTGGTTCCAATATTTTCACCCGTCACAACTTTTAGAAGATTTCCGGGGGTATTCATATCAAAAACTATAATGGGTAATTCGTTTTCCTGGCTTAACGTAAAGGCAGTTGTATCCATTACTTTTAGGCCTTTTCGAATCACGTCGTCAAAGGTAATATAATCAAATTTTGTTGCTTTGGCATCCAATTCAGGATCGGCAGTATATATGCCGTCTACGCGGGTTCCTTTTAAGATAACATCGGCGTGAATTTCTATTGCTCTAAGCACGGCTGCGGAATCTGTTGTGAAATATGGGTTTCCGGTGCCACCTCCGAAAATTACAACCCTACCTTTTTCCAGATGTCTAATCGCTCTTCTTCTTATAAAAGGCTCAGCAACTTCATTGATCTGAATTGCCGATTGCAAACGGGTCTGAACATCAGCGTCTTCTAATGCTCCCTGGAGGGCAAGTCCGTTAATTACCGTGGCAAGCATTCCCATATGATCTCCCTGCACGCGGTCCATCCCTTTGCTGGCTCCCGCAACACCTCTAAAAATATTTCCACCTCCAATTACAATAGCTACTTCAACACCTTTATCGGTGACAGCTTTTATTTCGGTAGCATATTCTGCCAACCGCTCAGGGTCAATGCCATATTGGCGGTTTCCCATTAATGCTTCTCCCGATAATTTTAAAAGAATTCTTTTATACTGCATAAGCTGCTTTATAATTAATTGCTGCAAATATAGGTATTATCTTAAAGTGATAAATAAGGTTTTTCAATGGATTCTTTGTTAAAGCCTTGCAAATGATCTGATGCTATATGGCGAGGTTTTTGCTATATTTGAAGTTCAAAAAAAACAAATTGATTAAGAAATGATAGGATATTATATAATTGCCGGGGTACTCTTTATAGTTAGTATGTATGTGAGCAATAAACTAAAGAGTAAATTCAAGAAATACTCTAAAGTTCATTTGCAAAACGGTATGAGCGGAAAAGAGATCGCTGAGAAAATGTTGAGCGATAACGGAATTCAGGATGTAAAAGTCATCTCTACGCCTGGAATGCTTACCGACCATTATAATCCGCAGAAGAAAACGATAAATTTAAGCGAGGGAGTATATACTCAGCGCAATGCTGCTGCTGCTGCGGTTGCCGCTCACGAATGCGGACATGCAATTCAACATGCACAGGCTTACAGCTGGTTGCAAATGCGAAGCCAGCTTGTACCCGTAGTAAGTGTTGCTTCAAGGTTTTCACAATGGGTAATCTTTGGTGGGTTGATGTTGATGGCCACAACTGCTATGGGTAGCACTGTTTTACTAATTGGAATTGTTCTTTATGGAATGGGGACCCTTTTTAGTTTTATTACCCTTCCGGTAGAATATGATGCAAGTAAACGCGCCCTGGTTTGGTTAGAAAATGAAAATATGCTTTCCTCTCAGGAACATGATGCGGCTGAAGATTCCCTCAAATGGGCGGCACGTACCTACGTTGTTGCTGCGGTTGGTTCGCTGGCAACATTGCTTTACTTCCTAAGCATCTATATGGGTAGGGATTAATTTTTCTGCTGAGCTTAAACTAATAATAAGAAAGGCCGTCTGGATAAGACGGCCTTTTCTATTTGACAAAGAGGAAAATCTTCTGGTTAGCCTGGCTTAAGCTTATTTAGATTTCCGGATTTTCTTTGTCCACTCAAACAAACTAAATTTATTTACGATAGTTTCTATTTTCCCTGTTATGAGCTTTACGTTCTCTCTTAGTAAGGTTTTCCTGCCAGGTTGAAAATTGCTCCTCAGTAAGGATTTCTTTCATCTTTTCACGATGTTCTTCCCGTTTTTCGGCTCGTAGATTTCTTACTTCTGAACGTTTTGTTCTGGCAGTTTCGTTCATATTTCGGGCTTCTTTTCGTTCGGCTCTGTATGCTTCTCTTTCTTTGGCCTGCTCCTTATAAAACTTTTGCATTTCTTCTTGTTGGTCCTTGGTAAGGTCTAATTGAGAAGTCATTCGTTCCATTCTAAGGCTAGCCCTTTCTTCTGACGATCTTTCTACACGATCCTGATGCGCTTTTTTCTGCTTTCTTTCCTGTGCAAAGGCTGAAACCGATATCATCAGCATCAGTATTAAACTTATCTTCTTCATAGCATCTAATTTTTGTTGTAAGACTCCCAAAAGCGGGAATAGTTTAATAGATAAGCAAAAGGCCTGCCAAATAATAGACAGGCCTTTAAGCAATTTAACTAATATTTAAATATCTTAATTTTATTTAACAGGATTCAGGATAAGATCAATTCTTTCTAATGCATCCTGAAGGTGATATCTGGTCATGGTGTCGCCAGTTCTGTTAATAGCACTTCTAATCTGACGTTCCAGAGTTTTAAGCTCCCCACGAACAACCGGACGAATATCACTTTGTGCAACATTTACATCAGTCCTTGAAGACCAGGCACGCATACGTTCAGGAATTTCAGTCTGTTCTTCGGTCATTAAAAATTCCATTCTATCGATATAGGCGCGCTGAAGATTTCTTCGGTAACGGTCAACTTCCTGTCCTCTGGATAATTCGCTAAAAATCCCTTCACGTACCTCTCCCATCATATCAAGTAAGGAGTAAGCCTCGTCTCCATTGATTTCTTCGTTTTCCATCAAACGAGCCATTCTGCCGAAATCAAGAATATTATTCAAGGTTCGAACCTGGATGTTCCTGATTCTTTCAATATTTCCGTCGAATTCAATTTTATTGAAGATTTTCTGGTCTATTAGCCATTCAGGGGTGTTAAAGAGCTGCTCGTGTAAAAACTCCATCGCTCTTTTTTGGTCTTCTGCATCCACATGAGTGTAAACGGCGCCTTCCTGGTCGTAGGTTTTATAATATTCGTAAACCCCACCAATATTGGAAGTAACGTGACCCATATAACGGTTGTATTGTCCAAGAACCTGCGAATACAAGTCATCGAGATCTTCGTAATTTTTACCATCTTCAGCCGTCCATTCAATTAGATTTGGAACAATTCGTTTCAGGTTTTTAATTCCATATTCACTGGCAAGCATGGCATCATCTCCAAGGTCTTCAGTTTGGGAGCTGGGATCAATTACTCCTCCACCTTGCTGTCTTCCGAAGCGATAAAGCGGGTCTCCTGCTTTTTCCAGAATCCATTGATCAAGAATCTCCTTTTCTTCTTCCGGGTTCTTATCTAAAATAGGTTTGTATCCCCATTTTACAGCATATTTATCATATGGACCAATATTTGGCATTAGAGCAACATCTCCATCTCCCGGTTGAGCGATGTAATTGAAACGCGCATAATCCATTATAGAAGGTGCTGTTCCAAATTCATCAGTGAACTCGGGATCACGTAGTTTTTCTACCGGGTAAGCAACGCTGCTTCCCATGTTGTGCGGTAAACCAATGGTATGGCCAACTTCGTGAGCCGATACAAAACGGATTAACCTACCCATAACTTCATCTTCGAATTCTGGGGTTTGGGCATCTTCATTTATTGCAGCGGTTTGTACAAAGAACCAGTTTCTTAGAAGGGTCATTACGTTGTGATACCAATTGATATCTGATTCAAGAATTTCTCCCGATCGTGGGTCACTAACATGGGGCCCATTAGCATTTGGAATAGGAGAGGCAAGATATCTCACTACCGAATAGCGAACATCTTCAGGACTCCAGTCTGGGTCTTCCTCTTTGGTTGGAGGATCTTTTGCAATAATCGCGTTTTTGAAGCCAGCTTCTTCAAAAGCTACCTGCCAGTCTTCAATTCCCTGTTTAATATATGGTCTCCATTTCTCGGGAGTTGCGCGATCTATATAATAAACAATCTGTTCTTTAGGTTCTACTAATTCTCCGTTTTCAAACTTTTCCCTGTCTTCGTCTTTAACTTCGAGCCTCCAACGATCAAGGTATTGTACTTCTTTACTTTTATGATCTTCTAAACCGTAATCCACTTGCCCACGTGCAAACCATCCAACGCGTTGGTCAAAATACCTGCGTTCCATTGGTACTTCAGGAAGAAGGATCATAGAATTACTGAATTCAAGGGAAATAGATCCCGTGCTTTCATTTGATGGTGGTTCGCCGGCATTGTATGTTTTTACGTGGCGAACTTCAATATTTTCAGGATAGCTCCTAATCGTATCTATATATGAACGGGAATCGTCCAGGCGGGAAACCTTGTATTGTTTCCTTGTTCTGTCCGGAAGTCCGAGTGCCATCACATCTTTTGTAAAAAGATCGGTTACATCGATCACCGTAGTTTTGCTAATAGAGTCTTTTCCATAGGTTTGAATAGGAAATCGATGTAAAACCGGTTCGAAATTCGAATTTACAACAGCCTCGTGGACGGGAAGGGAATCAGCAGCATAAATCTCGTGTGATACCACTCTCATTAAAACATTTCCGTTCTTTTTCTGCCAACGGTGTACCTGTGTATTTTGTTTTCCGCCTCCAAAACCAATTCCGGTTGCGGTCTTCGCTATCCTGGTTACGGTAAGCATCTCGCGGTTGAAAAGGCTGTCGGGGATTTCGTAGAAGTACTTATCATCTACCTTGTGAACGGTAAATAAACCCTTATCTGACTTAGCATCTTTAGTGATAACCTTATTATAAGGTTTTACTCCGTTCCCATTTTTTTTGCCATCATCTGCTTTTGCTTCGGCCTGGGATTTTTCTTTTTCTGGTTGAAATACTGCACAACTACTAACTGATAGCGAGAGTGCGATCAGCAACAGCTTGTGCGAAAAAAATTTGTTCATAAATTGTTCTTTACTTGATTATTAAATTCTGAAGGCGGAACTACTTTCAGCGCAAGCCAAAATAAAAAAAAGACCACCATTAGGCAGTCTTTTGACTTATAAATCTTAAAAAGGTTTAAAAAATAAGTTAATGAAAACCTAATTTAACCATTGTTTAAGCTGAAAACTAACCATTCAGTGTCTTAAATGGCTTTTATTTTCATTGTTTCCCCCTCCTTGAAGATATCTATCATTTTATGCTTTCGCAAAGCTTTTGAAGCTTTATCCCATTTTTTATTGCTCAATCCTGATTTGGTTTTCACCTGCTCTAAATCGTGGATTTCGTTATCCTTTAAAATGCTAAAAATTTCTTTTTCTTCTTCTGAAAGTTCCACTGCTTTTTTCTCGGGTTTCATTTGAGGGAAGAATAATACTTCCTGAATAGAGCGGTTATTGGTTAAGAACATCACCAATCTATCCATTCCAATTCCCAGTCCGGAAGTAGGCGGCATTCCATACTCCAAAGCTCTAAGGAAATCCTGATCTATAAACTCGGTGGCCTCATCATCTCCTTTCTTGGCAAGTTTCAACTGCTCTTCAAAACGTTCTCGTTGGTCTATAGGGTCGTTTAATTCAGAATAAGCATTGGCAATTTCTTTACCGCAAACCATTAATTCAAATCGCTCGGTTAATTCAGGATTTTTCCTGTGCTCCTTGCATAACGGGCTCATTTCTTTAGGATAATCGGTAATGAATGTTGGTTGGATGTAATTTCCTTCACACTTTTCTCCGAAGATTTCATCGATGAGCTTTCCTTTCCCCATGGTTTCATCTACCTCAATACCCATATCTTCAGCTGCTTTTCTGATTTCCGCTTCAGATTTTCCCGTAATATCGAAACCGGTGAATTCTTTAATAGAATCGGTCATGGTTACCCTTTTATACGGGGCTTTGAAATCAATTTCATATTCGCCATAAACAGCTTCGGTAGTTCCGTTAACTTTCAGGGCGCAATGCTCCAGAAGGTTTTCGGTGAATTCCATCATCCAGTTGTAGTCTTTATAGGCAACATAAATTTCCATCGCAGTGAATTCAGGGTTGTGGGTGCGATCCATCCCTTCATTTCTGAAATTTTTGGAAAATTCATAAACCCCGTCAAAACCTCCTACGATAAGTCTTTTAAGGTATAATTCATTCGCAATTCTTAAGTAAAGCGGAATATCCAGCGCATTGTGGTGGGTTGTGAAAGGTCTTGCCGCTGCACCGCCTGGAATAGACTGCAGGATAGGGGTTTCAACTTCGAAATAACCTTTCTCGTTAAAGAAATTCCTCATTGCGTTGAAAAGTTTTGTGCGCTTTACAAAGATTTCTTTAATATGTGGATTTACCGCAAGATCGGCATAACGCTGGCGGTATCGTTGCTCCGGATCATTAAAACCATCGTGAGTATTTCCATCTTTATCTGTTTTTGGCAGGGGTAAAGGTCGCAGGGCTTTGCTAAGCAGTTTGAAATCTTTCACCATCACCGTCATTTCTCCTACCTGTGTTTTGAAGAGCTCCCCTTCAATACCGATAAAATCTCCTATATCGAGTAATTTCTTATAGAAGTTATTGTATTTATCCTTGTTTTCGCCGGTGCAGATCTCATCACGGTTAAAATAAACCTGGAGCCTTCCTTCAGAATCCTGAAGTTCAGCGAAAGAGGCCTTACCCTGGATTCGGCGGGACATAAGTCTGCCGGCCATGACTACTTTCTTCCCTTCTTCGAAATGGGATTTTACTTGTTTCGTAGTATGATCTACCGGAAAAAGGTCGGCGGGATATGGGTTAATGCCTTCTTTGCGAAGTGCAGCGAGCTTTTCGCGGCGTATAATTTCCTGTTCAGATAAGTGCATGATAATAGTTTGAAAATTAAAAACCTGCTTTTCTGCAAGGCGGATGCAAATATAGTGACTATCAGGCTACCAACCAATGGAGGTGCAGGCCGAATTTAAATCTTATCTTTGTACTCAAAATTGCTTTAAATCAAGAATTATGGGTTTCTGGAGAGTTGTACTTTCTATTTTGTTTCCACCTCTGGCGGTATATGACCGTGGTTGTGGTTCTATTCTTATCGTGTTACTTTTAACGCTTTTGGGCTGGATTCCCGGAGTGATCGCTGCACTTATAATTCTGAATAATCCGAAGAGATAAAGGATGAATAAGAGAATTCAACTACAACAACTCGGATTAAAAGATTATAAGGAAACCTGGGATTACCAGGAAGATTTGTTCAAACAAATTCTGGACCTAAAAATAAAAAACCGAAGAGAGGAACTGGATCTGGAAACACCTAACTATCTGTTGTTGGTAGAACATCCTCATGTTTATACTCTTGGAAAAAGTGGCGATATTAATCATCTCCTGATCTCTGAGGAGGAACTGGAAAAAAGAAAGGCCAAATATTACAAGATCAATAGGGGTGGCGACATTACTTATCACGGCCCGGGACAGTTGGTTGGTTATCCTATTCTTGATCTGGAAAATTTCTTTACCGATATTCACAAATACCTTCGCCTGCTCGAAGAAATGGTAATCCTAACCTTGAAAGAGTATGGTTTAAATCCTGACCGAAGTCCGGGAGAGACAGGAGTTTGGCTGGACGTTGGAACTCCTTTTGCCCGTAAGATCTGCGCGATGGGCGTAAGAGCAAGTCGGTGGGTGACCATGCACGGTTTCGCACTGAATGTAAATGCCGATCTTGGCTATTTTGACCATATTGTTCCCTGCGGAATTAAGGGAAAAGCCGTGACTTCGCTGAATGTGGAACTAGGGAAAAAAGAAATTCCAATGGCAGAAGTTCAGGAGAAATTACTGCAGCATTTTTCCAGCTTATTTAAAGCTGACGTCTTTGATTAATCATTACGTTATTTAAAGGTGATAGCAATTATCTCTTTTAAAAATCTTTCTGATAGTTATTCCTCTTTACCTAATTTCCTGGTTTATTTCATTTTCAATTTTTCACTTAATTTCAAGACACTCCTTAATGTATTTAGGTGATCCGGATGTTAAAAAACGAATGATTGGTTATTTGATGGGGTTTTAATTTGTTGTTTTAATATTTTATTAAGACTTTTAAAATCGCTAATTCAAACGACTTTTCAAATGAAATTAAACATGAGAGTTTTCTCAGCCCTACTATTTGGGTTGATGGTTCAACTAACATTTGCCCAGGAACGCGAAATTTCGGGGAATGTTACCGATGAGGATGGGATGCCGCTTATTGGAGTAAACATTGTAATTGAAAATTCCACGACCGGAACCCAAACCGACTTCGATGGAAATTATTCGATCACTGCTTCGGAGGGAGATGTCCTTAATTTTTCTTTTATAGGATTTGCAACCGAACAAAGAACGGTTGGTGACAATCCTGTGATTAATGTGCAATTGTCTTCAGATAGTAGTCTGGAAGAAGTTGTGGTTGTAGGTTATGGTACCCAATCCAAAAGAAAAGTAACCGATAATATTGCATCGATTTCTGCAGATGAAATCAACAATATTCCTGTTGCCAGCTTACAGGGAGCACTTACCGGGAAGGCTGCAGGGGTGCAGATCACTCAAATAAACGGTAAAGTAGAAGGAGGCGTGAAAATGAGAATTCGGGGTATTTCGAGTATCTCTTCTTCACAGGAACCTTTGTATGTGATAGATGGTATGCCTTTGATCAACGATGACGAAAGTACTTCTCAGGCTCCAATTAACCCGTTGATCTCCTTAAACCCCAATGACATTGCATCAATTGAAATTCTTAAAGATGCCTCTTCTGCAGCTATTTATGGAGCGCGTGGTACAAACGGAGTAGTTCTTATTACTACCAAATCAGGGAAATCTGGTAAAACACAGGTTTCCTTAAATACGTCTACCGGCTGGAGTAAGCCCACCAATAAGCTGGAGTGGCTTAATGCCGAAGAATATATAGAACTCTTTACCGAGGCATCTACCAATTCTTATGGTGCAGAAGATACCTGGCTAACTGAAGAGGGAGGATATTTTGATTTCATGGCCAATGGCTTGGATTGGAGAAATGGTGAAGTAGATACAGATTGGCAGGATTATGCCTTGGTAGACGGAGCCGTTCAGGATCATACCTTATCAATTTCCGGAGGGAATGAGAAAACCCGATTTTTTGTTTCCGGAGGTTATAACAGGACAGAGGCTATTATTAGAGGAAACAACCTTGAGCGTTATTCTTTAAGAACAAATATAGATCACGAAATTTCAGATAAATTTGACGTTGGGGTGAATGCCAGCGCGAGTAGAACGCAAATTGCCCGTATTGGAACAGATAACTCGTTTTCCACACCACTTCAGGCCGTGGCACAGTCACCTTTGTCTCCCGCATATCTGGATGATGGTGTGATCCCTAATAACGATACAACAATTTATTATAACTTCCTGATGCAGCAATATAATGGAGATTGGGATGCCGATATTTTCAGGGTTTTATTTAATAGTTACCTGCAATATGAAATTATTCCAGGCTTGAACTTCAGAACTGAACTTGGTTATGATAATTTAGGGCAAACTGAAGAATACTTCGCCGGAAGTTTAACAGAATCAGCTTCCACCGATGGTTATGTTGATGCCAACGCAGTCCAGTCTGATAAATATAACCTGAACAACTACTTCAATTATTTCACTACACTGGGTAACGATTATGATATTGACCTGGTGGTGGGAATGAATTTTGAAGAAAGTTCAAGAAAGAATCAATTCGTAGCGGGAACAGGTTTGCCGTCAGACGATTTGCAAACCGTTGCCAGTGCCTCTGAGATTACTTCTGGAACTTCTACAAGAACAAAATATAATTTCCTTTCATACTTTGGAAGGGCGACTTTCTCTATGTTCGATAAATACCTGTTTAAAGGAAGTTTAAGGTATGACGGATCTTCACGTTTTGGTGATGAAAACCGTTACGGATTCTTTCCGGCAGCATCGGCAGGTTGGATAATTTCTGAAGAGGACTTTTTAAGCGATTCTTCTACTTTATCCCTCCTGAAACTTCGAGGAAGCTGGGGTGTTACCGGAAATGCCGGGATTGGGAACTTTGCCAGTCTTGGCCTTTTTACCGGGAGAGCATATAATGAAAAAGCGGCATTGGCACCAATTCAACTTGCTAACCCCGGATTAAAATGGGAAAGAACAACCCAGGTTGATATAGGTCTTGATTTTGGTTTATTAAATAACCGAATCAGTGGGGAACTGGACTATTATGAGAAGAAAACCAACGATCTTCTTCTTAACGAACCAATCCCGGGGACTTCCGGTTATACGTCCATTACCCGAAACGTAGGATCTTTAGAAAACCGCGGTTTTGAATTTGTGCTGAACACTAAAAACGTTCAAACCGAAGATTTCAGCTGGAATTCTTCCTTAAATCTTTCTACGCTGGATAACGAGGTGACATCATTACCAGGTGGCGATATTGTTTCGGGCCTAAACCTGGTGCGTGAGGGAGAAACTATTTCATCTTTCTACATGGTAGAATATGCCGGGGTTGATCCTGATAACGGAGATGCATTGTTTTATAGAAATACTGAAAATGAAGATGGTACCGTAGATCGATCTACCACCGCCAATTATTCTGAAGCCAGCAGGAAAGTAATGGGAAGTCCGTATCCTGATTTTATGGCCGGATTTACCAACAACCTCAACTTTTTTAATTTTGACCTTTCTTTCACTTTTCAGGGAGAGTGGGGAGCTTCTTTATATAATTCCGGAGGGAAATTTCAATCGGGGAATGCCCGTTACGAAGATAACCAAACCAGAGATCAGCTTAACAGATGGCAAAATCCCGGGGATATCACAAACGTACCCCAGGCACGTATGTATTCCACTAACGGGCAGCAGGATTCATCCCGTTACCTGGAGGAATCAGATTTTATCAGGTTGCGTAACCTCTCTTTTGGTTATACCCTACCGGAAAGCCTGACCGACAGACTTACTGTTGATCGTTTAAGGGTTTATTTTACAGGAGTTAACCTGCTAACCTTCACCGATTACAGCGGTTATGACCCTGAATCTACCTACGATAACCTGGGGAATTCGAATATTCAGAGAGGAATTACATTCTATTCCGCTCCGCCGGCAAAGACATTTACGGTTGGTTTAAATATTGATCTATAAAAATTTTATTATGAAAAAATACATGAAAATAAATTATATCCTGGCGTTCATAGCCTTTGGCCTGTTTTCCTGCGATGATAATCTCGATGTAGAACCGGAGCAAAACCTTTCGCCTGAAGTAGCAACTGAAACGCCCGCAAACGTAAAAAACATCCTGAATAGTATTTATGGAACTGCACGCTCCGGCGACAGCTATGGAGGAGGAATTGGCCTGGCTTCTGAATTAATTGGGAATGCCGGAGACCTATCCTGGAACGGAACTTTCGTGGGACCTTCAGAATTTAACGAAAAAGCAATGGTAGCTGATAACGGTTTTGTGACCGATACCTGGCTAAATGCTTATGAAATGAATAACCAGGCAAACATAGTTTTGGCTAATCTTGATGTTTTTACCGATGAAGAGGAAAGAACCACAGTAGAAGGAGAAGCTAAATTTCTAAGAGCTCTTACCTATTTCGACCTGGGAAGGTTATTCTCTAAACCTTACACTCCCGAAGAACCAAATACTCAACTTGGAGTGCCAATTATTCTTGAACCGGTTTTAGATCCAACTGCGGTAACCTATCCAGCAAGAAATACTCTTGATGAAGTATATTCTCAGGTTATTAATGATCTGTCTGATGCTTATAACTTACTTCCTCCTTCTAATAAATATTTTGCAAACAAATACAGCGCACAGGCTTTACTTGCGAGGGTTTATCTGGAAATGGGGGAGTATGAGAGCGCCAGAGATGCAGCCAACGATGTGATCACGAACAGCGGAGCTGAGTTAACAGAAACTTTTGCGGAAGCTTTTAATAACGCCGAAAATTCTGATGAAGATCTTTTCGCGATGCAGGTTACCAGTCAGGATGCCTATGAGCATTCCTGGAACGTTTACTGGGCCGGATCTGAATTTGGCGGCCGTGTTGGAAACCCCGATATTTCTGTTGAAGATCCACACTATGAAAAATATGACGACCCTGTAGATGATCGTGCTAACTTCTTTTATACCACTTCCCGGGGAGTAGCTACTACCAAATGGCAGAATCAGTTTGGGAATATTCCGGTGTTAAGACTTGCTGAAATGTATCTTATTAGAGCAGAAGCAAATGAAAGACTGGATACAGAAGAAGGAGCAACTCCTTTAGACGATATTAATATACTGCGGGAACGCGCTAATGCTTCTACATATGATTCGGTGGACCTGGATTTGATATTAGCAGAAAGACAAAGAGAATTAGCCTTTGAGGGCTTTGCATTGTTTGAGGCGAAGCGATTAGGTTATAGTATTAATGATATCTCTTCTGATGCTGATCAGTTGGTTTTGCCTATTCCTCTTAGAGAAATTGATGCAAACCCGGAATTGGAACAGAATGCAGGGTATTAATTTGAATTAATTGGCCAAAAAAAAGAGGAGCTTATATGCTCCTCTTTTTTGTTTTAAAATTTTATTATTTCTATTCAAGCTCAAAAGTCTCGCCGTTAAGATAGATATCCAGTCTTAGATCACGAGCAGCAATTTTTTCTTCTGAATTAATATTTGAATTTGTGGGGTTGCTCATCACGATTACCTGTGAATTGCCAACGACTTCCGCCAAAGTTCCCCGAACCAGAATTGCGGTGGCTTCATCGATCCCTATACCTATTAACTCCGGATATTCAATGATGGCAGTTAGTAAGCGATTGTATCGGCTGCGTCGCACAAAATGCTGATCAATAATTACGTTTTCAATTAGTCCTAATCCATCTTTTGTTTCTAAATTATCCTTTTCCATGTGAAGAAATGTTGAATGATAACTGGGGTGTCTTAATTCGGTACCCGTAATCATTTTCTTGCTCATAACTGCCGCTCCGGCACTGGTTCCTGCGATCATACCTCCGCCCGTAAAATTTTGTTTGATAGCCTCTTCGATAGGAGTATTGGCAACTACCTGCATAAACCTGTCCTGGTCTCCCCCTGAAATATAGATTAGTTTTGCATTTCTTAAAGAATCCAGCTTTTCTTCAGAAATGACTTCATCTTTCTGAAAATGCAGCCCAAAAATATTTTGTTGATCTAGTTCCGTAAATTGTTTTTTGGCGTAGAATACCGCCGAATCCGGTTCAGCGCTGGACATGGGAAGGATCACTCCGTAGCCATCTTTATCAATTCCCGACTCTGAAATTATGCGTTGAAGCATTTTCTCTGGTCTGGAACCTCCACCAATTATAAATAAGGAACCTTCTTTATCTCCCTGAGCTGAGGAAACCATGGGAGTTCCAAAAACTAAAAGTGTTAGGAGGGTGAATAAAATAGAATTAGAAGTGTATTTCATATGATAGGAATTTAATTTGTTTTTGAAATTAACCAAATTTCATAAATATGATAGTTTAATCCAGATCTATTTCCTAAAACCTATAGATCAAAATTTCTCCATTATCCCCTTTCACCACAAATTCAGGGGAATTATCCACCTCGATATTAGCGATGTCTATTGCTGAGGTGCCGTAAACCGGAAAGCCCGGTAATAATTCTGCATTACTATCAAAAACATAAACTTTCTGGGTTTGTAGATCGGTAATTGCGATGTAATATTTATTGTTTTCCAGAAAGATCTTCGGCTCGGTATAAACTCCGAAGTCCATTGCTATTTCCTTATCTCTTATTTTCAGCGTATTTTCTGAAAAACTAACCAGTAAATTCGAGCTTGCATCAAGCTTGTAATTGTCCGCAAAGTTTAAGGTTTGTCTCGAAACTTTCCCTGTTTCATCTACTGAAACAAGTTCTCCCAGGCTGCTTCCTGAAATAAATTTTCCTTCAAATTCATGCCATTGGTTATCTGAAAAATTGAAATTTTCGCTTATCCCAATCCGTGGCTTGCCCTGGCGCGATAAAATATTAAGTTTACCTGACTCTTCAGCGATTAGGATATAATCTTTATTCCGCATTCTTATATGTTTTGGAAGGAATAGGACTTCAGATGCGGTTTTGTCAAATTCAAAACCTTTCACGCTTCTTCCCTTTGAATCATACATAAAAAGTTCCTTTCCCTGGGTGATAAGGAAACGGTAATTGCGGTTATTATCATAATCGAATAATGCCAGAGGCTGGGTAATTTCATCTTTGAATTTCAGCGGAAATGGCTTTACCGAATTCCCTTTTCGGTCAATAACTTCGAGCCTGTTAGGTGTTGCAAATGCCAGCTGAAACCTGCCATTTTTAAGGATGTCAACTTCTTTGATCTTACCTAAAATAGGACCGTCCAATTGCTTTTTCCAGAATATTGTTCCTTTATTCGAGATTAAATAAAGCAGGTTATTGATGTCCTGCACTGCGATATCTTTCTGGTTATTGGTATGATTGCTGAAGAAAACGGGTTTCCCGAGGAGCGCGGCATCCAGCTTTACCGAAAGAAGTTGTTCAGTATTTCTTTGGGCGGCGGCGCTTTCAGATTTGTGGAAAATGCCGTGGATATGAGAAAAATCCCTGTCGGCTACTACCTGAAGCGCACTGAGCCTATTATTCCCGAAATCCAGACCTTCAATTTCGGTTCCGAATTCTTCCGAAGCTTTTTCTTTTATAATTGTTTTAATTTCTTCATTGTTGGCCACCAGCAAAATATTCGAAGCTGCGGCCATATGCTCAAAGGCATCGATAAAATGCTTCTGATCTGCCAGCGTATTTTTATTCGCAAATGCGGTAATCAGCTCCTTTAGACGTTCCTTAGAATTGCTGAAAAGAACAAAATTCTCCAAAACGGTAAAAAACCGGAAGCCATCAGCACTAATTAAGGGCTTAAGGTTTTCTTTGAAGAGTTCGGGATCTTCAAATTCAGAGATCGTAGCGTTTCGGAAATCTTCCCAGGCGATGCGAAATTGCTTCAGATTTTGCTCCGCCAGGATCACATCAAGATTATTCAGCACAAATAC
>DATISX010000153.1:0-3051 GCA_035468275.1 Salegentibacter sp. | reverse complement strand
GATCTCCTAAAGTCCCAAAAATACTAAGTATGACAGCCATACCAAGCCAAATGGAAAAAGTTAGAAATTGGGTATAATAAAATATAAAAAAACTGGCTATGCCGCTAAAAATCAAACCGCCGAGAAAACCTTCTATGGATTTTTTGGGTGAAATTCGCTCAAACAGCTTCTTTCGGCCAAAATTCTTACCTATAATATACGCAAAAGTATCGTTTGTCCAAATAAGGATGAAAATCCCCACCACTAATTTTGGAATAAAAACCCCGTGAATAGTAGGTAATAAGGTTAGGAATATCACAGAAGAGATCAGGTAGAAAATAATTATGATATACTTCTTTTTCTCAAAAACCGGGATCTTCTGTACAACCATAAGATCTTTCACAAGAAATAAATTCACGAAAATGGTGATGAAAAGCAATAAAATTGTAGCGTCCTGATTGAATTTTAAGTAACTAAAGAGATAAAATAAAAGGGCCTGCACGGCATAAAGTGCATAGCTTTTAAGATGCAGAAGTTTCTGCATTTCTATCAGGCAAACAAGTCCTAAAAGATAGAAAAGACTTATAAAAACGAGTTCATCATGAAGGATAGAAGCTACCAGAATGGATATATACAATAATCCTGAAATTGTTCTTATAATAGCTTCCCTCATGTGTTATAGATCTTCCAGCAGGAGCAAATATAAGTTTTTCGTACTACTTCCATAACTCATAAAATCCCCTTCCTTTTGGGTTTCAAAGTTTTTTATGGTTGTAATGTTTGATGGAATACTTTTTTTATTTCGGGATTTTATGCCTCTTAAGCCCTCACTTATAGTATCTACGAGTTGGCTGGTAGAAGAAATGATTACGAAATTCTCGGGTAACTCATGAAGTTTACATTCCTTAATTTGATTTGAAGAAATTAAGATAGAACCATCATTAGCCACCAAAAATTCACTAGTAGAAAGATAAAAAGCAGCTGAACCTGATCTGGTGAATTCGAGGTTAAATCCTTTAAACCTGTCTTTTAAATTCTGATCAAAACAGCAACATTCAGACTCATACCAGTCATTTTCCAATAAAATATTATCAAATGCTTCCTGAACCTCCGATTCGTCTTCGCAATAAAGGAATTTTCCGCCGTTATTTTTGAAGTTGAGCATAAAACGCTCATCGGTGGGAAGCTTAACTTCCGGCATATATTTGCCCCGATCAGCATTTTCAGGTTTTTCCTGAGTCTTGTCTGATTTAGATTTAGGGTTAAGGAATCTTCTAAATAGACTCATAGAGTTTGGGTGTGGTTCTAAATGTCATTTTAACCAAAGGTAAAAAATCTTACTTTAACTTACATTAAAATAAGATTTTTTAGAACCTGGTTATAAACTATTTATTAACGGAGTCGTTTTCTGAAACTTCAGATTCAGAATCGCTGGTGCCTTCTTTAGAAGTTTCATCAGAATTAAGGGAGGAATCTGCAGTATTTGTTTCCTCAGCTTTATCCTTTTTAGCCTTGTCTTTAGCTTCTTTTTTAGCTTTTTCTTCTATGGCAATGTTTATATCTTTTTCAAATGGTCGGGCTCCAAATATCTTTTCGAGATCGTCCTTAAAGATCACCTCTTTGTCAAGCAGGATATCTGCAAGTTGGGTGAGTTTGTCTTTATGGTTAGTAAGAAGGGCGATAGCTCTCTGATACTGCTCTTCAATAAGATTGGAAATCTCCTTATCAATTAACTCTGAAGTTTTCTCGCTGTAAGGCTTGGTGAAATTATATTCCCCCTGGCCTGAAGAATCATAATAAGTAAGGTTACCAACTGCTTCGTTCAATCCGTAAATGGTAACCATGGCTCTGGCCTGTTTAGTTACTTTTTCCAGATCGCTAAGTGCGCCGGTAGAGATTTTATTGAAAACAACTTTTTCAGCGGCACGCCCACCAAGAGCCGCACACATTTCATCAAGCATTTGTTCTGGCCTAACTATAAGCCTTTCCTCCGGGAGATACCAGGCAGCACCAAGAGATTGTCCACGAGGTACTATGGTAACTTTCACCAACGGAGCAGCGTGTTCCAGCATCCAACTTACGGTTGCGTGTCCTGCTTCGTGAAAAGCAATCGCTTTTTTCTCATCAGGGGTAATAATTTTATTTTTCTTCTCAAGTCCGCCTACAATACGGTCTACCGCATCCAGAAAATCCTGTTTTCCTACTGCTTTGTTTCCTTTCCTGGCTGCAATAAGTGCAGCTTCATTACAAACATTGGCAATATCCGCTCCGCTGAAACCCGGAGTTTGTTTGGCAAGGAATTCGGTATCAAGTTCCTCAGCTACCTTTTTCAGAGGCTTAAGGTGAACTTCAAATATTTCTTTTCTTTCATTTAGGTCAGGTAGGTCTACATAGATCTGACGGTCAAAGCGACCTGCTCGCATCAATGCCTTGTCAAGTACATCGGCGCGGTTTGTCGCAGCAACAACAATTACATTGGTGTTAGTGCCAAAACCATCCATTTCAGTTAATAGCTGGTTAAGGGTGTTCTCACGCTCGTCGTTAGATCCTGAAAAATTACTTTTTCCACGGGCACGACCAATCGCATCTATCTCATCAATGAAGATAATAGATGGTGATTTTTCCTTTGCCTGTTTGAAAAGATCTCTAACCCTTGAAGCTCCAACTCCCACAAACATTTCCACGAAATCTGAACCGGAAAGTGAGAAGAAAGGCACCTTAGCTTCACCTGCAACGGCTTTTGCCAATAAGGTTTTACCGGTTCCCGGAGGCCCTACAAGTAGTGCTCCTTTGGGGATTTTACCACCCAGGGAAGTATATTTATCGGGGTGTTTAAGGAAATCTACAATCTCCTGCACTTCCTCTTTGGCGCCTTCAAGACCTGCAACATCTTTAAAAGATGTTTTTACATCGGTGTTCTGATCAAAAAGTTTAGCCTTGGATTTTCCTATATTAAAGATCTGTCCTCCGGCACCGCCACCGCCACCGCTACTCATTCTTCTCATAATAAAGATCCAGATCCCGATTATAAGAACAAATGGCAGTAAGGTTATAAGGATTTCACCCATCACA
>DATISX010000152.1:0-2027 GCA_035468275.1 Salegentibacter sp. | reverse complement strand
AAAATGAAAACTACCGACGGACATGCACCGGTAAAAAAGGCTAAGTAATCCCCCCTCTGAATGTTCGATGATTATAACTTTTATGATTCCCTTAAAAAAATAGGGGTCAAACTTCAGGAATGGCTGGACGCAATAATTCTGAATTTACCGAATTTTGTGCTGGCCATTCTTGTTTTTGCCATGTTTTTAATTCTGGCACGGTATCTCGGTAAGGTTGTAGACCGTATTTTCAGAAACAGTATCAAACAGGTTTCCATCCGCCGGATGATAATTAAGGTCATGAAGGTCACCGTGGTCCTCATTGGCTTTTTTGTTGCTCTTGGTTTACTAAACCTGGATAAGGTTTTAACTACGGTGCTTGCAAGTGCCGGAGTGGTTGGTCTGGCTATAGGTTTAGCTCTACAGGGAACCCTGAACAATACCTTCTCGGGGGTTATCCTTAGTTTTCTGCCCGAAATTCAAATTGGGGACTGGATTGAAACCAATTCCTACGCCGGACAGGTTATAGATATTAATTTGCGGAATATTGTGATCAAACAAGCCGATAATAATTACGTGGTTATCCCAAACTCAAAAATTGTGGAGGAACCCTTTAAGAATTTTTCCAGCACACCCCGCACCCGCGTTATGCTTGACTGCGGAATTGCATACAATTCAAACCTGGAATTTGTTCAGCAATTAAGTCTGGAGACCATTGAAAAAATCTTTCCTCCAAAATCTAATGAGGAGGTAGAATTCATGTATACAGAATTTGCAGATAGCTCCATTAATTTTGTGCTTAGATTCTGGATAGATGCCACAGCTAACAGGGATATGCTGAAAGCAAAAAACGAGGCCATTATTGCTATTAAAAAGGCATTTGATGCTAATGATATCAATATTCCATTTCCAATCAGGACTATCGATTTCTCCAACAATTTATCCCTCAATAAACCTGAAAACGATCAATAATATGAACCGTTTTCACCTATTTCCATTATTAGCCGTCTTTCTGCTTTGGTGCTGCGAAGATTATGGCCAGCTCAAAAAAATTCAGCATTTACCCGCTACGTTGAAAGAGGTAAGCGGTATAGAGAAGTACCAGGATTCGGATGTGATCTGGATGATTAATGATTCAGGAAATAAAAATATCCTTTATGGGCTGGAGCCCGGAAATACCACTTTAAAAAGTATCGAGATCACCAATGCTGAAAATAAAGATTGGGAAGACCTGGCCCGGGATACCTCCGGCAATCTTTATATCGGGGATTTTGGCAATAACCGGAATAAGCGCAAAAACCTGGTCATTTATAAAATAGAGAATCCTAATAATATTACTTCGGAAGAAACTACGGCTACAAAGATCCTTTTTGATCTTGAAGACCAGAAGGAATATCCACCTAAAAGAAAAAACAGGAATTTTGATATTGAGGCTTTTGTCCATTTTAATGAAAATCTTTACCTCTTCACTAAAAACCGCAGCAGCAAAAGCACCGGAATTTCCAAGATTTATAAGCTACCAGAGAAAGAAGGAGAATACACCGCTGAACTCGTAGGGGAATTTCAGAGCTGTGAGGAGAAACCCTGCTGGATTACCGGGGCAGCTGTTAGTCCAGACCAGAAACAGCTTGCTTTACTTACCAACAAGTCTGTGCATTTAATTTCAGATTTTAAGGACGATAACTTTACCTCCGGAAAAGTAACACATCTGAAATTTGGTCATGATTCCCAAAAAGAGAGCATTGTTTTCAAAAATGACTCTACCATTTACGTTGCCGATGAACAAAGACCAGGTTCCGGGCGTAATCTTTATGAATTCAGATTAAATTGAACGAATAAAAAATCCGCCATTCTGAACTGCAACGAGCAGGATCAAAAGGACGGAAATTTAAATACTGTATTCTCTTTTCTAATCTAGAATTCAAAGCCAAAACCAAAGGCAAACCTGTACCCGTCATCACTTCGGAAGAGGCTAAAGGTACCATTGACTGCGTTGGCGCTATTTACCCAGAAACCACCGCCGTAACTGTCGTGCCACTGATCACTAA
>DATISX010000151.1:0-8292 GCA_035468275.1 Salegentibacter sp. | reverse complement strand
TGAAGTCTCGTATCCTTCCGATAAGAAAAGAAAATTATAGTGACAAATCCGATAAGAAAGAGTGCAGCAAAAATTAACTGTCCTGTACTAAACATGCTGAATAATTTGCGGTAAAGTTACGTTTTTATAGTGGTATCTATTTAATCTTCAGAAAATGCTTCCGGCAAACCTACATAAGCCGAATAATAAGAATTACTATAAAATTTAAACGGGCTTATTTCACCTCGTATCTCCAACCGTGTTTATCTTCATCCTGGTTGTACTGTATTTTCATGAGCTTATCCTTGAAGAAACTGGCGTAGGAATCTTCTAATTTCGGCAACTCAAATTTCTCTCCTTTATGACCGAAGCCAACTATTGGGTTAATCACGGCGGCAGTACCGGCACCAAACATTTCCTTTAGGTCACCTTTTCTGGCCGCTTCAACTATTTCTTTTACGCTTACTTTTCTAACTTCAACAGGAATGCTGAAATCTTCAGCAAGGGTGATAATACTTTTTCTGGTAACTCCATCCAGTATTCTGTCGCTGGTTGGAGCAGTAAGCAATTTGTCACCAACCCTGAAGAAAATGTTCATTGTTCCTGCTTCTTCAAGATATTCATGAGTATTGGCATCAGTCCAGACTATTTGCTGAAAACCTTCTTCCTTGGCTAAATTAGTAGGATGGAATTGTGCCGCATAATTTCCGGCAGCCTTTGCAAAACCAACTCCGCCATCGGCAGCGCGGCTAAAATGTTCTGAAAATTTCACTCTTACCTCTCCGCTGTAATAAGCCTGGGCCGGGGAGCAAATGATCATGAACTTATATTTAGTTGATGGAGCGGCAGAAACACATTCTTCGGTGGCGATCACGAAGGGGCGTATATATAATGAGTTTCCAAAACCTTTTTGGATCCATCCTTTGTCTATCTTTAATAGCTCCTCCAGGGCGTTGAAAAAGTAGTCTTTCGGAAATTCAGGAATGGCTAGCCTTGCTCCTGAAACATTTATACGTTTAAAATTTTCTTCCGGCCTGAAGAGCCAGATTTTCTCATTCTCATCTTTATAGGCCTTCATTCCTTCAAAAACCGCCTGTCCATAATGAAAAACCTTTGCCGATGGCAATAATTCTATAGGTCCGTAAGGCCTTATTTTTGGTGTATTCCACTTCCCATTTTCATAATCGCATTCCATCATATGATCGGTGAAAATTTCGCCGAACACAAGTTTGTCAAAATTTATTTTTTCTAATTTGGAAGTCTTTGATTTAATGATTTCAAGAGAGGAAGTGTCGGTTTTCATTGGTTCTAATTTAGTTAACAAATTTACCGAAATATTGGCAGAATAAAAATCAAAAGTTTCTGTAAATTGGTTTTTTTATAAAATCACTACACTCATTATAAATGAAAAATACCATAAAGACAATTGCTTTATTCGTAGGTCTGTTAAGCTGGAATATTAGTGTAGCACAAAATATCTCCTCAACTTCCGATTATTCCTCTTATGGAGAGAAGATTTCTTCGGAAAAAGTTCTGGACGAGCTTCAAGCCAAAGATTATTTTGAATCTTTGAAGCCGGGAGATACTTTAGACCTTAGTTTTGCTACGAGTGTAAAAAGTGTTTGTAAAATGAAAGGTTGCTGGATGATTCTCGATTTACCCGGAGAAGAGGTAAGAGTCACCTTCCAAGATTATGGTTTTTTCGTTCCAAAAGATATTGAAGACAGAGAGGTTATCGTTGCCGGAAAAGCCTATTTGGAGGAACTTTCGGTTGAAGATCAGAAACATTATGCTGAGGATGCGGGAAAAACCCAAGAGGAAATAACAATGATAAAAGAACCTGTTCAAACCCGGTCTTTTCTGGCTCACGGGGTATTATTAAAAGAATAATTTGGAAAGAAAAATCATTAAAACCGGCGATGGTTCGGTAACGATACATTTGCCCGAGTGGGATGAACAATACCATTCTAAACATGGGGCGGTACAGGAAGCTTTGCATGTTTTCATAAAAATGGGTCTACAGCATTTTGTAGAGAAAAGTTCAAAGGCTCAGATTTCTATTCTTGAAATTGGTTTCGGGACCGGGCTCAATGCTTTCCTTACTTTTCTGGAATCTCAGAAACTTCAGCTGGAGATAATGTATACCGGAGTGGAAGCTTATCCTATTTCCGCGGAAGAGATTTCTGCTTTAAACTATGCTGAAAAACTTTCCGTGGAAAATCAATCCTGGGCACTTCAGAAAATGCATGACTGCCCCTGGGAACAACACAGCGGGATAAGTGATGATTTCAGTCTGGAAAAACTTCAGAAGAAATTTGACGAGATTACCGCTAAAGATGCTTTCGACATTATATATTTTGATGCCTTTGGGGCCAGGGTTCAACCTGAGCTTTGGACTGAGGAAATTTTTGAAATAATGTATTCTGCCCTGAAAATGGAAGGAATTCTGGTTACTTATTCAGCAAAAGGGAGTGTGAGGCGTGCTCTGCAAAAGGTAGGCTTTTTCGTTGAAAGGCTGCCCGGACCACCGGGAAAACGGGAAATGTTAAGAGCGAGCAAAATTTAGCTGCATCACTTGTTAAACCTCTAATAAAGTATTGGTACAGCCCATTTTCAGTGCTTATCTTGTAAAGAAAAATGCGTGTATTAATTACCGGAGCTACCGGACTAATTGGAAAACGGATTACAGAATTATGTCATGAAAAAGGGATTAAGGTTAACTACCTTACTACCACTAAAGACAAAATGGAATCCAGACCCGATTATAAAGGATTTTACTGGAATCCTGCGGAAGAAGAGATAGATCCCGAGGCTTTTAAAGGAGTGTCGGCAATAATTCATTTGGTTGGGGAGAACATCGCCCAACGTTGGACTCCGGAAAAAAAAGCTAAAATAATAGATAGCCGGGTAAAGACGGCGGCCTTATTATATAAAACACTTCAGAATAACAATCATCATGTATCCCATTTTATTTCGGCAAGTGCTATTGGTATTTATCCCAGTTCGCTTGAAAAGCTTTATAACGAGGAAAATGAAGCAGTAGACGATTCCTTCGTTGGAAAAGTAGTGGTTCAATGGGAAGAAGCAGCCGATAATTTTCGTGATCTGGGAATGGATGTTGCAAAAATACGGATAGGTTTGGTGTTGGCAAAAGAAGGCGGAATGTTAGAAAAGCTAAAGGAACCTGTGAATTTTAATTTAGGTTCGCCCTTAGGAGATGGCAAACAATGGCAGTCCTGGATTCATATTAATGATGTAGCCGGAATATTTCTTCATGCCCTGGAAAATAAGTTGGAAGGCGTATATAATGCGGTAGCTCCCAATCCTGTCACTAATAAAGAACTGGTTAAAGAACTGGCGGTCAAAATGGGAAAACCTGTATGGTTGCCAAATGTACCTGCATTTGCTATTAAAGTGATAATGGGAGAAATGGCAAGACTTGTATTATCCAGCCAGTTAGTGTGCAGTGAGAAAATAGAACAATCGGGATATAACTTTGAATATACCAACCTGGCTAAAGCCCTGGAAGATCTTATTGAATAACAAAGCCACCATTTTACGGTGGCTTTGTTATTATTTAAATGCGTTTCTAGTATTCGCGTCTTTAGGATTTATCGGCAATTACCTTAATGCGCAAGTTAATATCATCGTAAACAAAATTATCTCCCAGTCCGTCAAAAACAGATTTTGAACCGAAGTTAACTTTCCACTGGGTGCGGTCTATGCTGAATTCATCGCTAGTGATCTCAACCTGATCTTCACTGTGATTTATTCTTACCGGAAAACTGATGTTTTTGGTATCTTCTTTTATAGTAAGGTTTCCCGATAACATAGCCTGGCCATTTTCTTCGGTAAGATCGGTTATTTCGAAAGTGGCTTCGGGAAATTCCTCAGTATTAAAGAAATCTCCCTCTTTTCCTTCTACGGTACCTTTTAAATGTGCTTCCAGGTCGCTGCGATCTTTGCCTTCAAGATCGGTCACCTCGATGGACTTCATATCGATCACAAAATTCCCGCTTTCAATAGTACTGTCGTTTGCAGTAAAGTTTCCTTCAGCAATTTTAATGGTTCCGGTGTGGGTTGCGGTTGGTTTTCGGCCTTTCCAGTGAATCACAGATTCATCACTATTTACCCGGAAATTTTCAGAGCCCACATTCGCTTCACGGGCTTCCCTGGCTTCCTCTGTTTTCGCTTTATTATTTTCGTTTTTACAGCCGGTAATAGCTATACCAAGAAATGCTATAAAAAAAGTTTTGCTCGCAAGATGTTTCATATTTAGCTGATTTGGTTATAGTTTCAAAATTAAGCTTTCCAGAATTGAAAATTTCTTAAAGCAATATTAAAAAGAAATTGTGACATTTTGACATTTGATAAGAATTGGCAATACTTTTGACCCATTGCACCCGTATTTAAATGCCGAAAAAATGAGTAAAAAGAAAACAGATAAAACCAAAGATCAACAAAATCAATTTGAAAATAATTCAGCGAAGGAACAAGTTGAAGACGCTATTGATCAGGCTATAGAAGATATTGAGGAAAACTCTGAAAATAAGGAAGAGGATGATAATTTTTCTGAAGCCGATAAACTGAAAGAAGAAGTTCAGAAGGAAAAGGATAAGTTTCTCCGCCTTTTTGCGGAATTTGAAAATTACAAGAGACGCACCTCCAAGGAAAGGCTGGAGTTATTCAAAACTGCCAACCAGGAAGTAATGTCAGCAATGTTGCCAGTGCTGGATGATTTTGACAGAGCTTTAAACGAAATCCAGAAAACCGAAGATAAGAACCTGCTTAAAGGAGTAGAGCTTATTCACAACAAATTACGGGAAACCTTAAAAAGCAAAGGACTTGAGGCGGTGAATGTTGAAAAAGGCGACAATTTTGATGCCGATCTCCACGAAGCGATCACTCAAATTCCTGCGCCATCAGAAGAACTTAAAGGCAAGATTGTTGATGTAGTGGAGCGCGGTTACAAACTTGGGGAGCGTGTAATTCGCTATCCGAAGGTAGTTACCGGGAAATAACAGCATTTTTTTGAATTGCAAAAACACGAGATGAAAGAAGATTATTACGACATATTAGGGATTAGCAAAGGTGCTTCTGCAACCGAAATTAAAAAAGCATATCGCAAGATGGCCATTAAGTATCACCCCGATAAGAATCCTGGTGATCCAAAGGCTGAGGATATGTTTAAGAAATCGGCAGAGGCTTATGAGGTTTTGAGCAATGAAGATAAGCGAGCCCGTTACGACAGGTTTGGTCACCAGGCATTTGATGGTGGCGGCGGCTTTGGCGGCGGCGGAATGAATATGGACGATATCTTCAGCCAATTCGGTGATATCTTTGGTGGTGGCTTTGGCGGCGGAGGATTCTCTGGATTCGGAGGTGGCTTTGGCGGCGGAAGACGACGTTCAAAAGGTAGTAACCTTCGTATTCGCGTTTCCCTAACCCTGGAGGAAATAGCTAACGGCGCAGAGAAAAAAATAAAAGTTAAACGAAAGGTACAGGCTCCGGGAACAACTTATAAAACCTGTAGTACCTGTAATGGTACGGGGCAGGTAACCCGGGTTACCAATACTATTCTGGGAAGAATGCAAACTGCCTCTCCGTGTGGTACTTGTAGTGGCTCCGGCCAGATCATAGATCAAAAACCCGCCGAAGCAGATGCACAAGGACTTATTCAGAAAGAAGAGACGGTCTCCATAAAAATTCCCGCGGGGGTTGAAGACGGTATGCAGCTTAAAGTTTCTGGAAAAGGAAATGACTCTCCCGGAGATGGAATTCCCGGAGATCTACTGGTTGCCATCGAGGAGAAAGAACACGAAAGTTTACAGCGTGAGGGGGATAACCTGCATTACGATTTGTATATAAGTATTTCTGAAGCTGTTTTAGGAACATCTAAGGAAATTCAAACCGTTAATGGAAAAGTTCGGATAAAAATAGACGAAGGAGTGCAATCAGGGAAAATCCTTAGGTTACGTGGTAAGGGAATTGGAAATCTCAATGGTTATGGCAAGGGAGATCTTTTGGTGCATGTGAATGTATGGACTCCTAAAATACTTAACAGGGAGCAAAAAGAGTTCTTCGAACGAATGGCTAATGATGAGAATTTCCAACCAAATCCAGAGAAATCTGATAAATCATTCTTTGAAAAAGTTAAAGATATGTTTTCTTAAAGTCACCATTTTAAGAAATAATTTATATATTTGAGTATCACTAAGTCTTTTAGTGATAATTTTTCTTTTTCATAGCAATTTTTTTCCCATCCTTAATTTTTTAAGGGTGGGTTTTGCTTTTAAGGCTATTAGTAAATTATAAAATCTTCTTAATTCAAAACCTCCCTCCGGCCATTTCAATATCTTTACCTGTAACCAAACCTCAAGTATGGATAACCTCCTAGTGGCAGAAAATATTTATAAATCCTTCGGAAATTATACTGCACTAAATAATGTTTCTATTAAGGTACCTAGAGGCAGCGTGTTTGGCCTTTTAGGTCCAAATGGAGCCGGGAAAACTACTTTGTTAAGAATCATCAATCAGATCACTATGCCAGACCGTGGTACGATCTATCTTGATAATAAACCGCTACATCCAGATGATATTCGGTATATAGGCTACCTTCCGGAAGAAAGGGGCTTGTATAAATCTATGAAAGTTGGTGAGCAGGCCTTGTACCTGGCGCAACTTAAAGGTCTCTCTAAAGCCGAAGCAAAAAAACGCCTGGAATACTGGTTTGAAAAACTCGAAATTTCAGGGTGGTGGAATAAAAAAATTCAGGAGCTTTCTAAAGGGATGGCCCAAAAAGTGCAATTTGTCATCACCGTTTTACACCAGCCAAAATTGCTGATTTTTGATGAACCTTTTAGTGGATTCGACCCTGTGAACGCCGGAATTATTAAACGTGAAATATTACAGCTGAAAGAGGAAGGGGCAACTATTCTTTTTTCAACACATCGTATGGAGAGCGTTGAAGAGCTCTGTGATTATATGGCGTTAATACACGAATCCAATAAACTTCTTGATGGTCGTGTTTCAGATATTAAAAAAGAATATAAATCGAATACTTTTGAGGTAGGCCTGGAAGCAAAAAATGAAGCCGCTTTAATGGCAGAACTTCAGCAGAAATTTATAGTTGGAAACGCTAGTTTTAAAAGTATACACGCCGATCTTAAATTAAGCATTCAACTTCAGGAAAATGAAACAGCAAACCAGTTACTGGAGTTTCTTTTAAATCGGGCGCAAATCAATCATTTTGTAGAAGTGATCCCTTCGGTAAACGATATTTTCATCAAAACTGTGACCCGGGATGCGTAATCTAAAACTAATCATAAGACGCGAGTACCTGGCGAGAGTTAGGAATAAGACCTTCATCATCATGACTTTTCTAAGTCCGTTGATACTCGTAGGTATGTTCATGCTGGTAGGCTATTTAAGCATGTTGAATAGCAGCGAACAGCAAATAATCGGGCTTTATGATGAGACCGGCCTCTTTTCTTCAGATTTTAAAGATGGAAGGCATGTACAGTACCTGGATTTCTCAACTCTTGAATTCGAACAAGCCCTGATAAAGGTCAGAGAACAGGAATACTACGGGATGATCTATATCCCCGAAAATGAAAATGGTGAAATGGGGAAGGTTCAGTTTTTTGGAGAGGAGCCTCCGGGGATAGGGACCGTGCAGGCCATAGAGAAAACCATAGCTGAAAGACTCACAAAAATAGAGTTGGTAAATCGCGGAGTAGATTTAAGTGCGATTGAGGCAGCCGAGGTGAGTGTGGATGTTGAGATTCAGAATTTTTCGGGCCAGCGAACTTCCAAAATGTCTAATTATATCAAGATGATCTTTGGCGGTATTGCGGGGTACTTGTTAATGATGTTCATTATTATATACGGAAATATGGTAATGCGAAGTGTTATTGAAGAGAAAACCAACCGTATTATTGAGATAATAGTTTCTTCAGTAAAGCCCATACATCTTATGCTCGGCAAGGTTTTAGGCACCTCGCTGGCGGGGCTAACGCAATTCAGCATCTGGGTGGTTCTGGGGGTTATCTTGTTGTGGATTACCAGTTTTTCACTGGGAGTTGATTTTTTAAGCTCTCAGAAAGAACAGATGGAAATGATGGACCAGATGGCTACAACAGATTTGAGTCTGTTCCTGACTGATGTTTACAATTTACCCTTAATGAGTTTATTCATCTTTTTCGTGATATATTTCCTGGGAGGATATTTTTTATACATTTCTATTTATGCAGCTATTGGAGCGGCCGTTGATAGCGAAACCGATACGCAGCAGTTTATGTTTCCGGTTATTTT
>DATISX010000150.1:0-12753 GCA_035468275.1 Salegentibacter sp. | reverse complement strand
ACCAGTAACCAAATTCATCAGGATCAAGATAAATCGCAGTGAGATCTTTAGTCCATAACCAATAAAGTACCGTTCCTGCAAGAGCAAAGATTACTGAGGCCTTAATACTCCAAATAATTTCTTTTTTCAACTGGCCTTTTTTCGGACCTCTTCTGCTGAGTCTTTTCTCACTAAATTTTTCAGCATTCCATTTAAAATAGTAATAGTAGAATATACCGGCTGATAGGAAGTACCTAAATAAGATAGCGAAAAAGAAAATCGCCAGGTATAAAAGAAACAAGCTGCCTGTAGTGATCTCGGGGAACATAAATTTAATGCTTAACATTTAAATTTACATAATTAGACGTAGGTTTCCCCAATCCCACTTCCCAAAAAAAATATAAATAGGTCACGCTAGAAATTTCATAAATTCCTTTCTTGGAATTTCTTTAGCACCCAGGCTGGCAAGGTGATCGGTATAAATTTGACAATCGATTAGTTTAATTCCTTCTTTTCTTAATTTTTCCACCAGCTTTATAAATCCGAATTTTGAAGCGTTACTCGCCTTAGCGAACATACTTTCTCCGCAGAAAATCTTTTTATCCCTTAGGTAAATTCCGTAGACTCCGCCTACAAGTTTTCCATCTCTCCAAACCTCCACCGATTGAGCGATGTTAAGTTCATGAAGTTTTTGATATTGATCCTGAATTTCATCTGTGATCCAGGTACCATCCTGGCCGGGACGTTTTATATTAGCGCAATTTTCTAAAACCTCGCCAAAAGCTCCATTAAAAGTAACTTTAAAAGCATCCTTCTTTAATAATTGCTTCATACTTTTTGAAACCTTAAGCTTTTCGGGAAAAAGCACCATTCTGGGATTCGGGCTCCACCATAAAACCGGTTGTGAAGAATCGTACCAGGGAAATATTCCTTGCCTGTATGCCGATATAAGACTATTAACATTAAGTTCCCCGCCAACCGCAAGCAATCCCTGCTCATCGGCATTTTCTACAGGAGGGAAAGGATCACCGGCTTTAAGAAAAATCAACAAATTAAATTTTAGGGTTTAAAAAAAGCCCGGAAGAAAACTTCCGGGCTTGTAAATTATAAATTTTATCAGAATTAAAACGGAAGATCGTCGTGATCTTCTTCGTTAAAATCGCTGGCAGGTTCAAATTGATCCGGTGGGGGAACATTCTTGTCTCCGGCCTGCTGCGCCTGTAGATTTTCTACTCTCCAACCCTGGATGGAATTAAAATATTTTGTTTCTCCCTGCGGACTAACCCATTCGCGTCCACGTAGGTTAATTCCTACTTTAACCGGTTGTCCAACCTGGTAACTATCCAAAAGATCGGTTTTATCCTGCACGAACTCTATCATAATATGTTGTGGGTACTGCTCTTCTGTAGTAACCACTAGCTCTCTTTTTCTAAAGCCATTGCTGCCAAAGGTTTTAGTCTCTCCAATAAGTTTAATTTTTCCTTGTACTTCCATAAATCTTTATTTTGCTAACAGTATTTTCCAGGCTGCTTCAGGTTTTTCCTGTTTTAAAAATTCCTGAGCCTTTAAATGAATTTTATTTTTATCTCCCGATTTTATCAGACTTGCAATTTCTGAATTTTCATCCAAATATCCTTGAATTTCTTCTTCAGAAGGCAAGCGCTCAACATTTCCAAGTCTCCCCAGGTCATTTCCGGTAAGTATCTTACTATCCCTAATTTCAGCAGAAATAGAATCCACACCAATTCCCAAAGTAGAAAGCGGTTTTGGCACCTCGAACATTCCCATATTAGCACGTGTATACCAGTTACCACCCATTCGTGCTACCTGATCAATTTTATGCTGATCTATATATCCGTGTTCATCAAGAATATCTTCTTTGATATGCATTTTCAGCACTTCACAAATAATCAAATTCCCAGCTCCACCTTCCTGGCCGAGTTCAATTACATCTTTCACTTTGCATTCAAATTGCACAGGAGATTCGGCTACGCGAAAAGGTTTAACAAGTTCAGATGGCACCATTGTGAGTCCGGCCTTATCAAATTCGTTAATTCCTTCAGCATATTCGGTGCTGGAAAGTGACATTTGCTGCACCATCTCGTAATTCACGATATTTATAACCACCTCTTTTGTTGCCTTTGCATTAATATAAGTATGCTTAACCGTGTTATCTCTCCCGCGCCTGGCCGGAGAAAAAATCAAAGTTGGGGGATTAGAACCAAAAACATTAAAGAAGCTAAAGGGAGACAAATTGGGCCTGCCCTGTTCATCCAGGGTGCTGGCAAATGCGATAGGTCTTGGCCCTACCGCACCAAGCAAATATTGATGTAATTTGCCGGTACTAATCTCTCCGGGAGTTATACTTACCATTCTTTGATTTTTGACAAAGGTAACGAAACCCATAAGGAATGAAAAGGGCAGCCGTACAATAAAAAATGTTTAAAAACGCTTATCTTTAAATCATAAAACCTGTTTTACTGAATGAATTTTCCCGATGAGCGAAATTTTAACCGCTGGTTTATAGTTATATCCTGTTTGGTAGTAGTCGCTTTAGTTCTGTGGAACACTTCTATTTTTTTCCAACGACTTAAAGAAGATGAAAGAGCCAAGATGAATATCTGGGCAAAGGCTCAACAGGAATTGGACAACGCAACTGCCGATTCTGAGATCGATCTCATCCTGGAGATCCTTAATAATAACACCAGTATTCCTATAGTTCACACTTATGCCGATGGGCAGGTGGCTTACACCACTAACATTGATCCCGCGATCACTAAAAATGAAAATAGACTCAACAATTACCTCACCCGAATTAAGGATGAAAATGAACCTATTGTAATCAATCTCGGAGAGGGAGAGGAACAGTATATTTTCTACGGAAATTCCCCGGCTTTAAACAAACTTAAGTATTACCCCATTGGGCTAACTCTTATTGGGTTCTTGTTTATTGGAGTAGTTTATTTCTTCTATACCACTACAAAATCAAGTGAGCAGAATAAGCTTTGGGCAGGTATGGCCAAGGAGACTGCGCATCAAATCGGGACTCCTTTATCCTCTTTGATCGGGTGGACAGAAATTCTGAAGGGAGAAAATGTTAATCCCTCTTACATCGGGGAAATGGAAAAAGATATAGACCGACTAAAAACAATCACCGAGCGTTTTTCCAAGATCGGTTCCGCTCCTCTTTTAGTGAAAACTGATATTGTTGAAGAAACCCAAAACACATTTGACTATTTAAAAACCCGGAGTTCCAATCTTATCGATTTTCGATTAGTCGTCCCTAAAAAACCAATTTATGTAAACCTCAACCAGCAGCTCTTCAGCTGGACCATAGAGAATTTGGTGAAAAACGCCATTGACGCTATGCGTGGTAAGGGAACATTAAGCATCGAACTAAATGAAGACACCAGCTGGGCTTATATTTTTATTAAAGATACCGGGAAAGGAATTGATAAAAAAAGGTATAAACTCATTTTTGAGCCCGGCCATACCACTAAAAAAAGAGGTTGGGGCTTAGGGCTATCCCTGGCAAAAAGAATTATTGAAGTATATCACCGCGGAAAAATTAAAGTTGCCCATAGCGAAATCAATAAAGGAACAACTTTCAGGATCGCACTTAAAAAGGTTTGATCTCAGTTTATCTGAAAAGATGAGCAGCTTTTAAAGATTTACATGGATAGATTCAGCGAGTTCTTCAAACTCTTGCTCACTCATCTTAAGGCTGTTTGAAAAATCCATGTCTTTCATGGAATTAAGCGGAATAAGGTGTACGTGCACGTGAGGCACCTCAAGGCCTACAACTGCCATCCCTACCCGTTTGCAGGGCACAGTCTTCTCGAGAGCGATAGCTACCTTTCGTGAAAAACGCATCAGTTCCTGGTAAACGTCTTCTTCAAGATCAAATATTTTATCCACTTCCTTCTTCGGAATACAAAGGGTATGGCCTTTGGCGTTTGGATTAATATCGAGAAATGCGAGAAACTGACTGTCTTCTGCGACCTTATAAGCCGGGATTTCCCCCTGAACTATTTTACTAAAAAGTGTGGCCATAATGGTATATTTTTAAAAGTTGATATAAATATAAAACCCTTTTCTAACTTCCTAAGTTAAAGGAATTGGAAAAGGATTTCATGTAATTATTAAATAAAAGATTATTCCCTCCAGATTTCAAGAACTTCAAATTCCATCTTCCCGTTAGGCACATCGATTTGAACTTTTTCCCCTACTTTCTTTCCTAACAGGCCTTTTCCGATAGGTGAGTCAACCGAGATCTTACCGGATTTGAGATCGGCTTCACTTTGAGCTACCAGTTTATATTTTACTTCAGCTTTATTACTCAGATTCTTAATTCGAACAAAAGAATGCACGAGAACCTTGGACGTGTCCAGTTGAGATTCATCTATAATCCTGGCGTTAGCCACAATTTCTTCCATCTTAGAGATTTTCATCTCCAGCATTCCCTGGGCTTCCTTTGCTGCATCGTATTCAGCATTTTCACTAAGGTCTCCTTTATCTCGAGCTTCGGCAATTGCCTGGGAAGCGCGAGGTCTTTCAACATCTTTCAATTGATTAAGTTCATCCCGCAGCTTTTTAAGCCCCTCTTCGGTATAATATGATACTTTACTCATAACTTCGTCGTTTATATAAATACAAAAAAATCCCATGCGGAACGGGATTTTATCTACACAAATATAATAAATTTAAGCTTTTAAAGCAATTATATTCTTAAAGCAAGAAATGTTCATTTTATGAAAAAGTACCTTTTAGGTTTAATAGCATCTGTCCTGTTTACAGCCTGTTCTACAGATGACAATAATCGTATTAATAACCCCAATCTTCCAGATCTTAATTTCAGACTTCAGCTTAATTTAGACCTGCCGGAATACAATAATTTACAGTATCCCGGAAATTCTTATTCTACCTATATGGAAGGAATAAAAGGTATTGTGGTTTACAACATCAATAACTCGCAATACACCGCGTTCGAACTTAGCGACCCCAACCATCCGCCAAATAATTGTTCTGCGATGCAGGTTACCGGAATAACCGCTAAGTGCCAATGTGACGATGCTAACGAGTATAATATTGTAACCGGTGAACTTACCGCCGGCGAGGGGGAATATACCATGAAACCTTACCGCATAGAGCGAAACGGAAATGTAATTGAGATCTTTAATTAGTAGCCAAGAGGACTTCTCTAATCTCAATTTCAGAAAATTTTTCATTATATTTATGAAAGATAGAAATTAAAAATGAACACTTTAGACCTCAAAGATCAGGTTTTAAAAAAGCTGGAAAAGGCTGATGAAGATCTATTGAAAAAAATAGAAGCTACGATCAAAGATTATGAAAGAACAAAATTGTAGCCTATACTGTAACTGGTGAACCTCTAAATATCAAAAAATATAAAGAGGAAGTTTTTAAGGCTGAAAAGGATATTGAAGAAGGAAGACACTATACCACCGACGAGATAAGACAAGAAATAGAAAAATGGAAAAAGTAATTTGGTCAGAACAAGCCAAACTTGACCTATTCCATATCTGGGAATTTTACTACACCAAAAATTTAAAAGCAGCCGAAAAAATAATTAACAAAATAATTGAAACGGCAGAAAATATCACTTTCCCTTCACAATATCAAAGAGAATAATTTTTGGAAAAGCATCATCGAAGAGCACTTTATAAACATTTTAAAATCATCTACTCACCAAAGAACAATGAATTGCATATCCTAAGAATTTTTGATGCTCGCCAGGATCCCTCAAAAATAAAATTCTAAAAACCTTTCCCCTATCAAAAAAAGAGGAAAGGTGAGAGCAAATTTAAAATTTCATAGTTATTCCCATTAAAAAGTTCGTTGTTGCCTGCGGATAATATCCGGCCCCGTCATAGGTTTGCAGCCCGCTTGAAAATTCGGGATTTGGAATATCGTAGGTGTAATAATAGCCGTTGGAAACATATTCTACTCCAAATATGTTATTCACAAGTCCGGTAAATACTACTTCTTTAAAAAGCGGAACTTCCTTCCAGCTGTATTGAACATTAAAATCATTTACAAAATAGCTTTCCAGTCTTGAAGCTTCGGTTTCAATATTACTCATAAACTGCTCTCCCACATATTTGGAAAGTAAATTGATTTCCAGTCCTTCAATGGGGTAATACCCGATCAGATTAGCAGCAACAATTGAAGGAGAATAAGAAATCTCTGTATTCCCGAAATTCACAGCTTCCCCGTCCCAGGTAGAAACAAAATTAACATTTTGATTCTGACTCAAAGACAGGTTTGGCCTTAAATTTATTTTATCTGAAATTCTAATCGCAGCGTCTATCTCAAGTCCCAACCGGAAGCTTTCTCCACTGTTTTCACGAATGAAGGCTCCAACTTCATCCAAACCACCGGTTAAAACCAACTGATTTTGATAATCCATATAGTAAAGGTTAGAATTAACCTGAAGATTAGCCGAATTATACCTCCAGCCCAGCTCGAAATCATTTAATTCCTCAGGTTCAGGATCGCCATTTTCATAATCGTTTCGGCTGGGTTCCCTGTGTGCCCGGGCAAATGAAAAATAAAACTGATTACCGGTATTCATCTGGTATGTAAGCCCGGCTTTTGGATTGAAAAAATTTAAATTATCATCAACCGGAAAATCACTTCCATCAGAAAGGATTCCTTCTGTTTCATAAGTCACAGCCCTCAACTGAAGATCTGCATAAGCAGCTAATTTTTCAGTGATTGCAAAATTTGCTTTTCCGTAGATATTAAAATCGGTTTTAGTGGCTGTATTTTCGTAGTAGGGCTCGTAAGGTCTGTTATTTCGGGCGAACTTCGTATAAATAACCTCCCCGAAGTGATCGCCGATGTACTTGTTCCATCCTCCTCCCAAAACAATATCCCAGTCACTTTCCTGATAATTTAGTCCGAAGGTTGTTCCATAGAAATGGTTGTCCAGCCATTTAGTGCCCACCAGATCTGAATTGGTGATTTCCTCTCCCCCGACTTCAAAGGGCTTCAAACCAAATTCGGTGAGTTCGGCACCTTCTTCGTACTCTTCATAATAACCTCTTCCGTAGGTATAATGGAGGGCAAGATTGGAAGACCAGTTCGAATTGTATTCCTGATTCCACAATAATTGATAATGATCCTGCTTGTAATTATCGGTTTGGTTTTCGTAAAAGCGGATTACTCCGTTTTCATCTTCATAGATTCCGGCAGGATTAAAAGTGCGGTCGTTTTCGAGGGTTTCAGCGTCTATCCCGTACCAGGCCTGGTAGGTTCTTTCGCTTCCACCAAAAGTAAGTGCTTTTATCAGCGTATTTTCATCTACAAAAGTTCCCTGAAGAAAATACGACTTCAAGTCAGTTTCGGCCCGGTCTATATAACCGTCGCTTTTAATCTGCGAGGCACGACCGGCAAATTCCCAATGCTCGTCTATAAGGCCGGTGCTGAATTTCAAAGTATGTTTCCTGGTATTGTAGGAACCTGCACTATTAGCAAGTTCTGCGGAAGCTTCTTCCTGATAGCCATCGGTAAGAATATTGAGGCTGGCACCAAAGGCTCCCGCTCCGTTCGTGGAAGTTCCTACTCCTCGCTGAAGTTGCATATTTTCCACAGAGGAGGCGAAATCCCCCAGGTTAACCCAGAAACTTCCCTGACTTTCAGCATCGTTATACGGCACGCCGTTTATAGTAACATTCACCCTGGTACCATCGCTTCCGCGAACGCGAATACCTGTATATCCAATTCCCGCTCCGGCATCTGAAGTAGAAACTACATTAGGCATATAGTTCATTAGTGCAGGAATATCCTGGCCAAGATTTCGGTTTTCTATTTCCTCGTTGGTTAAGTTGCTATAGGTAATGGGAGATTGTGCATTTACTCTTAGCGCAGAGAGAAAAACCTCATCAAGCACTTCCTGCGTGTCAGAAAGATCTACATTCAGGGTTTTATCCTCAAAAAGATTTACCTGAACAGATTTCTGATTTCCGTAGGAAAAGATAAGATTGTAAGAGCCATCTTTCAGTTCCAGCCGGTAAATGCCCTCAGCATTTGTTTGGGTTCCCTTTCCGGTTTCCAGAGTGTATACCGAAACTCCCTCGAGAGGAAGATTATCTTCGGTGACTTTTCCTTTTAAAATGTGAGTTTGAGCCAAGGCCTGCAGGGAAACCAGAAAAAGGCCGGCAAAAAATAATACAGATTTCATTCGTAAAAATTTTTACGAATAAAAGGGGTGATTATTCTTAGGTTAAATATTAAACAAAAAATCCTGAAATTGCCCGTCGTCTATTGGCATTTTCAGGAGTGCATACGTAGCGCGATTTGCGCATCCCTTGGCAGCATTACCTGCCCAGGTTCATTGGGTATGATCTCAGCCTCAATTAAAAGGCACCCCTTGTGAGATATGCCGCAAATGTATAAAGCTTTTTGGGAATCCCATAATTTTATTTCATTTCATTTAATTGGCGTAATTTTAGCGCAATTAAATTTATGCGAAATACCAAGCGTTCTATAACCTTAAAAGTGGTTGCCGGTTATTTTTTGATAGCTGCCCTGGCAGCTCTTTCGGTTTGGTTTGTCTATAACCAGGTGGTCGCTTTCACCAATCTTACCGATACCAACACCAATAACAACGATAAACTCTTCCTGGTTAGCGATATCACTACGGAATTATATGAAACTGAAAATATCAGCCGGCGTCTTATTCAAACCGGTGAAGACAGCGATCTGGAGCAATATCAGGGACACTTAGATACCATTCGGAATAATATTGGTTTGCTCAAGGAATCTTATTCTGATACCACTATGAAAACCGAGCTGGATAGTATTTCTGCCCTGCTGTCACGAAAAACCGATAACCTCAACGAATTACTGAAATTACGCGAACAGGATCGCAATACAAGCTATTATACCCAGGTACTGGAGGAATTACGTAAAGTTGATCCTTCTTTTAACGCCGATAATTACGAAGAGCGTTTTGCCAACTTCGAGCCGCATCAACGGAGGGTTCTCATAAGATTATTGGAGTTTTCTAAAGAGCAAAACGCGGAAAAATTAACCAACCGAACTGCCGATTCACTTATCGGTTCGGTTAAAAATGTGCTTAGCGATCTTGAAGTTGCCAATCAGGAATTTCGCAGTCAGATTATTCAGAAAGAAAATGAATTATTGGACAACGATTTGATCCTTAATCAGCAGTTGCGAAGTTTACTTGCCACTATAGAACAGGAAGAGCGGGTAGCCTCACTTAACCGCGCCGAAAGTTCAAGAAATATGCTGAAAGACACTTCTTTGATTATGATCGGGGCCGGTTCGGTAAGTATTATAATAATTCTGGTTTTTCTTATTCTCATTCTCAAAGATGTTAGTCGAAGCCAGCGCTACCGGATGCAACTGGAAGAAGCAAAAAACTTTGCCGAATCGCTTTTAAAAAGCCGCGAACAATTTATGGCCGCAATTACACACGATCTCAGATCTCCCTTGAATACTTTGATAGGCTATACCGATTTGATGGAAAAAACAGGATTGAATAATAAGCAAAATCACTATTTAACTCACGTTAAAAAATCCTCAGATTTTATCCTTAGGCTAGTCAATGATCTTCTGGATCTATCCAAACTGGAGGCCGGGAAAATGCTGGTGGAAAAGCTTCCGTTTAATCCAAAAAAACTTATTGAAGACAGCGTTCATAACTCCTTACCGGGAGAAATCACCAAGAATGTAAAGATCATTATAGAACCTGATCCTGAAACCGATGTGCAGGTACTTAGCGATCCTTTCAGAATAAAACAAATTATAGCAAACCTGGTCACCAATGCCTATAAGTTCACCCACGAAGGTGAGATTAAGGTTACTACAAAGCTTAAAAAAGAGATTGAGGATAGCTATACGCTCATAATTTCGGTTAAAGATACAGGGATTGGCATTTCCAAGGAAAAACAGGAGGAAATCTTTGAAGAGTTTTCGCAGGAGAACAGTAAGATTGAGAAACAATATGGAGGAACCGGCCTTGGTCTTACTATCACCAGAAGTCTAACCGACTTGCTAAAAGGTAAACTGGAATTGATAAGCGCGCCGGGAGAGGGCAGTGAATTTATCATTTATATTCCCGTGGTTAAATTGGAAAAACAGGAACAAAAAATCAGCGCTCCTGAAAAACATACTCCACCGCCGGGCTTGCTGGCAAATAAAAAGGCACTCATAGTAGACGACGAACCCTCTCAACTTGCTCTAACCCAGGAATTGGTGAAATCTATTGGTCTTAATTGCGAAAGTAGCTTGAATGGTTATGACGCCCTGAATAAACTAAAATCGGGAAAGTTCGACCTGGTGCTTACCGATATTCAAATGCCAAGAATGGATGGCCTGGAGCTCATCTCACAAATCAAAGAGGATCCGGAAATAAAGGATATCCCGGTTATTGCTATTTCAGGTAGAACTACCCTCGAACCTGATTTTTACACCCGCGCTGGATTTGCAAAAAGCCTAATTAAACCATATAAACCACAGGAGCTTTTAAATAGTATTGCGGAAATATTTCAGGTTAGGGTTGAGTCTAATAATTATCTACCGCCCAGCAAAAGACCAGGCACCGAATATGATCTTGAAGAGATCTACCAGTTTTCAGGCGGCGATGAAAATGCTATGCACATCATAATAAATGCTTTCCTGGAGAGTTCAGAAAAAAACCTGGAAGTTCTTGAAGATGCCTTTAAAAAACAGGAAAAAGAGAAAATGGCTTCGGTTGCTCATAAAATGCTGCCCATGTTCCGGCAAATGAAGGCTGATTCAATCGCGGAAAAATTAAAAAAAATAGAAGCTTATAATGATTTGGAAGAAGCCGAATTTCAGAATCTCATTAGAAACATCAGACTGCTAATGAATAACTTGAAAACAGAAATTACAGTTTGATCCCGTATTGTTTCAGTTTATTATAAAGCGTTTTGCGATCTATAGAAAGTAGTCTTGCAGCCTTACTTTTATTTCCACCCGATTTTTCCAGAGCCTCGATAATGAGTTGTTCCTCGTTTTTATTTTTAAAAAGCCCGTACTCGGTTTCAGATTTTTGAGCGGTAGAGATCTCGTGAGGTAAAACTTTCAATGGAATAAGATCGTCCTGGGTTAAAAGCACGGCACGTTTTACCATATTCTTTAATTCCCGTAAATTCCCAGGCCAGTTATAGTTTTTAAAAGCTTCTATAGCCTCTTCAGTAAAACCTATCACATTTTTTTCAAGTTCAGCATTTGCTTCATCCAGGAAGTAATTGGCGAAGATCATTAAGTCTTCTTTCCGGTCTTTTAGCGCAGGAACTTTAATTGAAAATTCATTGAGACGGTGATACAAATCTTCTCTGAATTCTCCTTCCCGCACTGCCTGAGCAAGATCCTCATTAGTTGCGGTGATCACGCGTATATCAACTTCAATTTCGTTGTTGCTGCCCACAGGTTTAATCTTCCTCTCCTGAAGTGCCCGCAGTAGCTGCACTTGTAGTTCATAGTTCAAATTCCCTATTTCATCAAGAAATAATGTTCCTCCATTGGCAGCCTCAAAGTGGCCGGTTTTATCATTTATCGCCCCGGTAAAGGAGCCTTTTAAATGTCCGAAGAATTCGCTGGAAGCGAGTTCCCGTGGAATCGCCCCACAATCTACAGCGATAAACGCGGCATCTTTTCGCTTGCTTTGAAGATGGATACTTTTAGCGACCTGCTCTTTTCCTGTTCCACTTTCCCCCATTATGAGAACCGACATATTTGTGGGAGCAACCAACTCAATATAATCGTTGAGTTTATGGGCAGCATCGCTCACCCCTTTTACAAAGCTATCCTTTTGCAGTTGAATATTTTCAGCTTTTTTGGCCGGTTTTACGGTCTCTGCTTTTATTGCATTATTATGTTTAAGCGCATTCTCAATAGTTTGGAGTATAGATTCCGGCCGGAAGGGTTTAGACACATAATCAAAGGCTCCATCCTTCATAGCCTGCACTGCCATACTAATTTCCGCATAGCTGGTCATAACAATAACCTGGGTCTTGGTGTTTTTAGCCTTAACCTCTTTTAAAATATCAAGTCCATCTTTGTCGGGAAGGCGAACATCGGTAAGAATAAGCTCAAAATCCTTCTGGCCTATTTTATTTAGTGCTTCTGAAGCTGAAAAAGCAAGGTCTACCTCATAGTCTCTCTTATGTAAAAAAGTCTTAAGCATTGTACCAAAAGCTACATCATCTTCTACTATAAGGATTTTAGTCATAAATACCGGTGAATTAAAATGTTCAATACAAATTTAACAATCTTAAGTTCATAGGTTTTAAAATTAAACATAAAAAAAGAGGTCAATTCAATTGACCTCTTTTACTGACAAATCTAAAAAATTATACTTGTCATTTATGGTGGTATCCATTTTACGGAAAAATGCAGAATATTCTTCAACATCTTACAAACGACTTTTTCGTGTTAGTTGATCAAAGAAACCTGGTCCTCTGAAAGTCGTTTTGCTCAATTTCAACACCCTTTGGGGTGAGTAAACTATTCTGATATTCCGTGCCGGAAGAGTTGGCTTCTCTTTTACTCCGGCTAATTTTTTTTAAAAAACCACCGTACACTATGGTAGGGTAATACGGTGGTTTTAATGTTGGTTAGTTAATATAAGTGGTTAATAAAATATCAGATCTATTTATCTTTTTTGTCTTTCTTGTCTATCCAGTTTCCTTCTTCATCTGCATAAACTTTTTTCTTCTCACCTTCTACATTTAGTGATAGCTTATAAATGGTTTTACC
>DATISX010000149.1:0-3207 GCA_035468275.1 Salegentibacter sp. | reverse complement strand
ATAAGCATTTCTCCGCTGCCGTAAAGCAACTTATCCCGCCCATCAAGATAGATTGGGAATCCGGATTCCACTCTGGTGGTCCAGATAAATCCGGGATCTTTTACATTAAAATATTGTTGAGCCGTGAATGGCATCCAATTTTCGCCTGGCTTCGTCTTCATTCTCCCCTCCTGTTTGAGCCGGACAAAATGAACTCTGGGTTTTCCGATAACCCCGGAATTCTTCATCCATTTCTGCACTACATTGGGAAGTCCCTGTAAATCTTCCTTAGTTACAATAACTTCGGCCTGGTCGATGGATTGAATCAATTCTTTCACCTCTTTTTCAGTTTTCTTCTGAAAATAAAAACTACCCAAGGCAGGTAGGCTTACAAGTAAAATTATGAGATTGACAATGCTTCCGAACCGGGCATCCTGCCAGGCAAGAATGATGAGACTTTGGGAAATAATTACAGCAGCCAGCGCAAAGAACGGCCACCAGGCTCTATTCAGAAAGAACAAATAAAGCACATACAAAAAGAGCAAGGTACATAGTAACCACAAAAATCCGAGCGGTCTGGAAATCTCTAACTGAAGTTGCCGGATTACCATTTTGTCAAATGCCTTGAGAAAACCCAGCAAGTGAATTAGGGCATGAAACAAAAGAATTATGCCAAATGCAGGCTTCATTTCATCTAATTTATGAGTCTAAAGTTACCGCATGGAAGCAAATAAAACCATGAGGAAAATCAGCAGAAGTATTTTTAAGGCTGATTTTCTATTGAACTGTTAGTCTTTTGTGAAAGTGAGCGCGCGCATTAATACTCAATCAAAAAAACTGTATTTTTATTTAACTATGAAAGACCATTATCTTATTCTCGCAGGTTTAGGATTAGCCACCCTTCTTATGGCCTGGCTTCCTTCAGTATCTAAAAAGATTAAGGTTAGCTCCCCTATTCTCTTGCTGCTAATAGGCTTTTTACTTTTTTATATAGATCTACCTTTGAGATGGCCAGATCCTTTGTGGGACAACCTCAGCCTGTTGTATTTTTCAGAAATGATCGTGATTATTTCCCTGATGGGAGCGGGATTAAAGATAGGAACCGAATATTCCCTAAAAACCTGGAAACGTCCACTTTTACTGGTTTTCGTTACCATGCCTCTGTGTATGCTTTCTGCATATCTTCTGGGCAATTATTTCTTATTGTTGAGTGTGCCATCTTCCTTATTACTGGCAGCTGTTCTAGCCCCAACCGATCCCGTTTTGGCCGCTGAAACTCAGCTGGACGATCCTAAACGTGAAAAGCAATTTAAGGAGCGGGTGAGATTTTCCTTAACTGCAGAGGCCGGTTTGAATGACGGAATGGCTTTTCCTTTTACCTATATGGCGGTGTTGGTTGCCCAGGCCGGAGGATGGGCAATGTTTGATTTTAGCGACTGGTTTCTTGATAAATTCCTGCTGAAGATCATATTAGGAGTTATTCTTGGTATTGTCATAGGAAGAATAATAGGTTTTCTTTTAGACAGGCTTCACCAATGGACAAATATTAAAACTTTTGATGGTTTCCTGGCACTTTCGCTGACTATTTTTAGCTACGGAATAACAGAATTACTCCATGGTTATGGGTTCCTGGCTGTTTTTTTTGCAGGCCTGAGCTTGAGGTATTATGAAAAAGTAAGTGGGGATTACAAGAAGAAAATGCACGATTTTGTACATGAGATCGAGCGTTTATTGCTGGTGGTATGGATCATTTTATTTGGAGGTTCCCTATTGAACGGAATGCTGGAATTAACCGATTGGAAAGGAGTGCTTTTTGCTTTTGCATTTGTCCTGATAATACGCCCCTTGGCCGGACTTATAGGTTTAATAGGCATAAAGGAATCCTTTAAAAGTAAACTGGCAATAAGTTTCCTGGGGATCAAGGGAATTGGCTCAGTTTTTTACCTCTCTTGGGCATATGTTCAATTTGGTGGGTTTGACAATAGAAATGAATTACATGCCATAACTGCTTATATCATCTTAATTTCAATAGTTGTTCATGGGCTCACTGCTCCCTCAATTATCGGTTATTTCAAAAAAGATCAATTTGGGAATGATGTGGTAGACGAAGAAGAAAGCGCAGTAGAAGACGATTCAGAAAAATAATTCTATGAGATATGGAGTGATAAGGGCAGTAATTATTCCGTTAAGACACATGGCCAAGCCGCTGTAGACTCCGGAAAGTTTGCTTTCTTCAAAAGCTCTTGCCGTTCCGATTCCATGGGCCGCTGTTCCAAGCGCCGTTCCGATGGCGATCTTACTTTTAATTCCTAATTTCTTCAAAATAAATGGACCAAAGGCATTACCAAAAATACCAACGGCGATAACTATCCCCGCCGTAATTTCAGGAATTCCCTCAAGGAGTCTGGTTATCTCAATGGCAATAGGCGTGGTGACCGATTTTGCAGCAAGCGAACGGGTGATCACTTCGGGGGCTTTCAGCAATAAAAGAAGAGCTATTACACTTAGAATTCCGGTTATCCCTCCAGCGAGGACTGCGAGCACAAATATTTTTAAATTTTGCTTTACCTCTTCGTATTTCTCATAAAAAAAGACCCCTAAGGCCACGACAGAAGGACCCAGGAAAAAGCTGATATATTTCCCACCTACGTTATAGCTTTCAAAGTCTATCTGAAAAATAAACAGGAAGATTATTATTCCGGTAATAGCGATTAAAACAGGATTTAGCAGGATGTAATTCCACCTCTTCCGAAGTTTTACCGCTAGGAAATATGCGATCAGGCTTATAAAGACCCCAAATACCGGGAGTTGAAAAAACTGCTGAATCATTTCCCGGATTTTTCAAGGATTATAGCCGTTACATAAAGCGTAAGGATACTGCTAAAAATAACTGCTACGGAAATGGGAAGCCAGAATTCGGCTATCATATTGAAATAAACCATCAGGCCCACTCCATATGGAATAAAGAAAACAACCAGGTATTTAATGAGTTTATCGGAGGCAGTTTTTACATCTTGAAGTTTTATCAGATTAAACTTTAAAGCGATAAAAATAAGCAGCATTCCCAAAATATTACCCGCTACCGGAATTTGAAACAGCCAGGAGATTAATTCCCCTAGCAATAAAAATCCAAAGATGTAAAGTAAACTTTTCAGCATAAATGGCAGTCTTTATTCATACATATCCTGAATATCGGCATGATGTAACTCGACAAGGAATTCGGCTATT
>DATISX010000148.1:0-3748 GCA_035468275.1 Salegentibacter sp. | reverse complement strand
AGCAAGCAGGATTTTGACATTACCAAACCTCAGCCTCAGCTTTATGTTACACCCGATTTTGCACATCTGAGTTCGGTGCTTGAGGAGTTTGCCAATAAAATGGCACTTCGCCGGGGCGGACTTTCAGGGGTGCGAAAACTGATTGAATCAAAAAATATAGGAACGGTGGAACTCAGCACCGGATTGCAGATCTCAGGAGATTTTTCACGGGTTATTGAATTTGAGGGAAAACCCGTTTTCATACAAACAACCGGAAAAACCGCACTTTCTCACCGGGAAAAAGAACTGGTTGGGCACGGGGCAAGCAATCATGCGGATGGCTTCGGCTCGCCAATAGGAAGTCTGAAGGGCATCAATTTGGCTATTGAAGATATGAGCCCAAGAGATCTGAGGGCTTACGATATCTACGAAGGAGAAAAAATTGAACTGGAATTTGAGGGCGGCATTAAAGTTTCGGGAGAGATTATAACGGGTACCCGTAACCTGCAAGGAAAGATAATTCTTATAAGTTTTAAAAACTGTACGGTCACTCACGGAGAAGAATTCCTGTTTAAACCCGAATGGGGAAAATTCGATATGGCGGTAGGGAAAGAGGTGATCTCGGCCTTTGCCGGACCAGCCGATGCAAAATCTTTTGATCTCATCACCCATACGCCATCAAGCACCACCATTAAAAGCAAGAAAAGCCCCGAGCGGCAGGAACTGGAAGAACTTTACGCTTCCGTAAGAAATATACGGGATGGGAAAAATGCAAAGTTCTCTCTCCAGGCTGTGCTGGATCTTTTGGTTAAGCACCATCAAAATGACTGGCTGCTCAGTATTGAGATCTATGAAATAACTGCCGGAAAAGATGAAGCTTTGGCCAAAGAAGCACTACAAAATCTGGAAAAAGTAAAAATAAGACGTCCGGATATAAGCCATCTCATTGAAGGCGGTTTGGAACTTATCGATGAAAAACTTGTTACGGGATAGCTTATAGTTTTATTTCTTCAAGATCTTCTGAAGTTGAAAAGCGCTGGTCTTTATATTCCAGGGTCCAGCCCATTGTACTGGTAAGGATATAAATCTTTTGGAGCTCGCTGATTAGTCGGTTTTGAGCATTGGATTTCAGAGAAGAACTATCAATCTTTTTCCGAATAGAAGCTTCAATCCGGTTTCTTATTTTATTATGATCTTCCGCATTAAACTGATTGAGGTAATCCTGGGTGACATCGTAATATTTTATCTCTGGGTTAATGTTGATCTCTTCCTCCGGAATATGTAGAATTCGAACTATTTTATTCTCCTCATCTATTTCAGTTTGCAGTTCGCTTAGATCGTAAGCAACCGTAGCCGTAGCGTTAACCACAATAAGTGCTTTTTTGCGAGCCGAAAAAATATCGAGGTAGAATTTCCGGGAATCCTTATAGGAATAAACCTGGGAGAAAGTCCCTTCGGTCACCACCAATTTTCCAACATTCTTTATTTGTTCCTGAAGTAAGCTGGTATCGGCTTCCAGCCTGTCGCGGTCGCTTTCGCTATTTTGACAGGCTCTTATACCCAACACAATTAAAAGTACTACTGCAGCACCGATAAGGAAGTTTCTCATAGTTTAAAAGTTAAGTGGAATAAGGGGTTTTTCGCAGACTTGCAGCAATTTTGAAATTTAGGTGACATTATAAAATACTTATGGACGGCCCCACCCGTCCATAAGCTTTAAAACTTCTAAAATCTACCCCAACAAATTTTAGAAAACGAATTTTAATTCAAATCCTTAACTGGTACCAGCCTAAATTTCTGAAATTTAAATTCTTACATAAAAATACAAAATAAAATAACATCCGAAATATTTTAAGATGATTTTAAAGTTTGCTTAAAGTAAGGAAGACATTAAAATCTTATGTGGGGATATTTTTGCTGAAGCCTGTTCTCCTGACTTTTTAACTTTTTCAGAAAATCTTTATGAGCCATAGATTCGGCATTGAAAGGCTTGTGAGCAAGGCCTTTTTGAATTTTTTCTACCTCAGCAAGCGTAATCATCGCATTTTCAGAAAACCAGGTTTCCGTGAACCTTTTCCAGATATAGTCTATTGCCAGAGCAGATGGGTGTACCATATCCTCGGCATAAAAACGGTAGTCCCTGAGTTCATCCATCATGATCTCATAGGAAGGAAAATAGGCGCTTTTTTTAAGCGAATGCACAGCGCAGATGAGTTGAGCTTTGCTTAGCTGATTTTCCACAAAACCATCTCTCAAATGTCTTACAGGGGAAACGCTAAAGATTATACAAAGTTTGGGGTTTAAGCTTTCAAGATAACCGATGATTTTTTCAACTGATTGCTGCAGCTCTTCAATGGAAGATAATTCTTTTCTAAAATTTTTCTGAGGTATTTTATGACAATTGGCCACAGCTTTTGCCGTAACAAGATTCATATAATTCCACGCGGTACCAAGGGTGATTACGACATGGCTGGCATTTTTTAAAAATTCCCGACTTTTCCCAAGATTTTGATTCAGGTTTTCAAGAATTACGCTTTTATCCGGATCGCTCAGGGCAGAGTGCGCTTCAAAGCAATGCCAGCGCTCGTTATAAAAAAAGATATCTTCTTCGGAATAGTGATAGCCGGAAACTACCCGCTCCAAAAAATTAGCAATAGCCCTGGGATGAAAAAGGATTCCTAAGGGGTTTTGAAGCTTTTGCAGTTTAAAATACTCCAGTTTAGCCCCTATATTTTCTACGAAACAAGAACCAATAAGGAAAACCCGGGAATCGTAATCGATTTTGGGTTGTTCTTCCTTAATCGGGATCCGGGTCCTGAATTCCATAGTTTTTAAGTGCTTTTTTATTCTGAGTCTTTCAGCAGGATAACTTATTTAATATAAGATTTTGCCTGTTGCAAAGCCTCGGTAAGTCCGCCGGGATTTTTACCTCCCGCAGTAGCGAAAAACGGCTGGCCTCCTCCGCCACCCTGAATGTATTTACCGAGTTCTCTTACAATCTGGCCTGCGTCCAGCTCTTTTTCTTTTATCAGGTTTTTTGAGACATAACAACTAAGCAGGGCTTTTCCGTCCTGTTCGGTTCCAAATAAAAGAAACAAATTGTCCTTCTCATCTCCCAGCTGATAGGCCAGGTCTTTGAGACCACCGGCATCCAAATCCACCATTTTGGCAAGGAAATTTACTCCGTTAATTTCTTCAATTTCAGCTTTTAATTCGGTTTTGAGGTTTTTGGCTTTATCTTTTAGCAATGCTTCCACCTGTTTCTTCAATGCTGAATTTTCTTCCTGTAAATTACTTACCGCTTTTACGGGATCGGCAGCATTTTTCAGTTCGTTTTTTATCTGTTCCAGCACATGGGTTTGTCCGGCGAAATATTCCCGAACAGCATTGCCGGTTATTGCTTCAATTCTTCTAATTCCGCTGGCAACAGCGCCTTCCGAAGTGATCTTGAAATACCAGATGTCTCCGGTATTCTTCACGTGAATTCCACCACAAAGCTCCATAGAATCACCAAATTGGATAGCCCTGACAGACTCCCCATATTTTTCCCCGAAAAGCGCAATGGCGCCCTGGTCTAATGCCTCCTGAAAAGTGATATTGCGTTGTTCGTTTAACTGGATTCGCTCTGCGATCCGTTTATTTACAAATTCCTCTACCTGTTCCAGTTCCTCTTTGGTAACTTTACTGAAGTGTGAGAAATCAAAACGCAAATAATCACTCTTAACCAGCGATCCTTTTTGCTCCACATGAGTTCCCAGAACATAACGTA
>DATISX010000147.1:0-5744 GCA_035468275.1 Salegentibacter sp. | reverse complement strand
TGCAGCATATATTTTAAAACAGCTGGAATTCCTCCAATTCTGTGAACATCTTCCATCGCATATTTTCCGCTGGGTTTGAGATCGGCCAGGAAAGGCGTGCTGTCGCAAATCCTTTGAAATTCATTCAGACTGAAATCCACTTCTGCTGATTTCGCAATTGCCAAAAAATGCAATACCGCATTGGTGGACCCACCAAGAACTGTAAGGAGCCGAATTGCATTTTCCAGAGAATTCTTTGTTACTATATCGCGGGGTTTGATATCTTTTTCGAGCAACAGACGCATCGCTTTTCCTGCTTCCACGCTTTCGGTTTTTTTCAATTCATTCGTGGCCGGATTTGAGGAATTATAAGGCAAAGACATTCCCAGAGCTTCAATAGCCGAAGCCATTGTATTAGCGGTGTACATCCCGCCACAGGCACCGGCACCCGGACAGGCTTTTTCAATAATACTTTCGTATTCCTCCTTATCGATATCGCCGGCCGTCTTTGCGCCCCAGGCTTCAAAAGCAGAAACCACGTCCAGTTTCTTTCCGTTATGGCACCCGGAAGCAATGGTTCCACCGTAAACCAAAATTGCCGGACGATTAATGCGAAGCATCGCCATAAGGGCTCCGGGCATATTTTTATCACAACCCACAACCGTAACCATTCCGTCGTAAGACATCGCATGCACTACGGTTTCCATAGAATCGGCTATAATATCGCGGGAAGGGAGAGAGTATCTCATTCCCGGGGTTCCCATCGAAATGCCGTCGCTTACGCCAATGGTGTTGAAAATAAGACCTACCAGTTCAGCCTCTGTACATCCTTGCTTTACCAGTTTTGCCAGATCGTTAAGATGCATATTACAAGGATTGCCCTCGTAACCAGTACTGGCGATCCCTACAAAGGGTTTTTTAAAATCTTCTTTGGTTAGTCCAATAGCGTGCAACATAGCTTGAGAAGCCGGTTGCGAATCGCTTTGTGTTAAAACTTTACTGAATTTATTAGGCATTGCTTTTTCTTCTTTCACTTATGAAAAATTAAAAGTAGCCTGATAAGAATTTGAGCCAGGCATTTAAGCCGTGGCTTAATTACTTTCAGCGAGTTTTAAATATACATAGGGCGCTGTCATTCAGTGATTTGCACTCAATATAATTACGATAGCTGAAAACATAGCTTTTTAGTGATATTATTCTTCCCTGAAATTCCTCTGTAAAGCAGCAGGAACAGGGAGTCTAGAAGATTCTTATTTCTAAGAGGTTATTCTGAAAAAAGAGGTTTTTAAAAGGGAATAAATGAGAATTCAATAATGAGGTTTTCCGTCGGAAATTGAAATGACAAATTATAAAGTTCTCACTCCAAACCACAGATGGCCGCGCTTCGTTGCTCTAAAATCGCGATGACAATGCAAGATTAAACTTGTGATAACGATGCAGGAAAAAGTCGTCATTGCGAAGGAGGCACGACTGAAGCAATCTGTTAGTGAAAAGTGCTATTCCCTAAACACAGATCGCCGCGCAAGTACCTGGTTCGCGATGACGGTTATTTACTGCCTACTGCAAACTGAGACTGAAAACCGAGAACTAGAATTGAGAACTGAAAACTACTTTTTCTTCTTCAGCGAATACAAATCCTTCCGGCGGTCTTTCATATTTCTTACACTTCCGAAGTTATGAAGCTCCTTGAGCAGGTCCAGGTCTACGTCTACCAGCAAAGTACTTTCGGTGTTTGGCGTGGCTTCGGCCTTGATCCCATTCACAGGAAAAGCAAAATCTGATGGCGTTAACACCGCGCTTTGCGCATACTGAATATCCATATTATTCACCTTGGGCAAATTCCCAACCGAACCGGCCATGGCAACATAACATTCGTTTTCCACTGCTCTGGCCTGGGCGCAGATCTTCACGCGGGAATAACCGTTTTGAGTATCGGTCATAAATGGTACGAAAAGAATATTCATCCCTTCTTCAGCAAGGATTCTTGAGACTTCAGGAAATTCTATGTCGTAACATATCAAAACCCCAACTTTTCCACAGTCGGTATCAAAAGTTTGGAGTTTGCTACCGCCTTTCATCCCCCAGGCAGATTCCTCGGCCGGAGTGATGTGCAGCTTTTCATATCGCTCGTAAGTTCCGTCGCGACGACACAGAAAGCCAACATTATACATGTGCTCTCCAATTACCATTGGCATACTTCCGGTAACGATGTTGATGTTATAGGTGATTGCAAAATCCTGAAAGGTTTCCAGCAGGCGTTCGGTATAGGTTGAAAGTCCGCGGATGGCTTCAGGTTCGTTCAAATGATTGAACTCGGCCATAAGTGGCGCGTTGAAAAGTTCAGGAAAAAGAATAAAATCGCTTTGGTAATCGCTAACCGCGTCTACAAAGAATTCTATTTGAGAAACCAACGCATCATAATCCCTGAAGAGTCGCATCTGCCATTGCACCAACCCAAGCCGGACAACCGTTTTTGGGGTATCGATCAGCTTTTTCGTTTTTGTGAAGTAGATATTATTCCACTCCATCAACACGGCATATTCCTTGCTTTCAGCATCACCGGGAAGGTAGCCTTTGATCACCTTTTTTACGTGAAAATCGTTGGAAAGCTGAAAAGACAAAACCGGGTCGTGGATCTCCTGTAGCTTTACTTTTTCAATGTATTTTTTAGGAGTGAGTTCCTTTGCATATTTAGCGTAATTTGGTATCCTTCCCCCAAAGGCGATAGACTTTAAATTTAGCTGCTCACAGAGTTCCTTTCGGGCTTCATATAATCGTCGGCCCAAACGCATTCCGCGGTATTCAGGGTGAATGAATACATCTATCCCATAAAGCACATCGCCATTATTGGTATGGGTAGAAAAATTCTCGCCACCGGTAATCTCCTCGTAGGTATGGTTCTCGTCGAATTTCTTAGAATCAATGATGATCGCCAAAGCACAACCCGCGATCTTATTATCGATCTCGATACAAAACTGCCCCTCGGGGAACTTGTTCACAAGATTCCTGATCTCATCTTTGCTCCAGTATTCATCGGGCATCTTTTGATAACTCTTTATCATAGATACTTTTAGTTCCTGGTAATCTTTCAATCTAAGATTGCGGAGTTCTATTTTAGGCGATTCATTCACGATCATATGGTTTTACAGCCTGCGAAGATACAGCGGAAATTAATGCCTTGAAAGGGCTTATTCTTAAAGAAGATAAAAATATCCAGACAACTCCCGGAATACAGAGGTTCTGACAGGAATCTTTCCAATATCACATTTTCTCCCAGTTGACTTAAATCAGGTAAATTTTATGCTTTATGGCAAAAAGCACCAGACCAATCCGGCTGCGCACGTTGAGTTTATTGAAAAGACTTTCGCGGTAACCGTCTATGGTTTTCGGACTTAAATTCATCTTAGCAGCCACCTGTTTATAGGTCATTTCAGAGCAAGCCAGGCTTAAAAACTCCACTTCCCGCGCACTAAGATTTTCAAAAGGTTTTGCCTTTCCGTGATTCTCTATGGCTTCAGAAACCGCATCGGTATAATAATAACCTTCGTAAATCACTTGCTTCAGCCCATAACGGAATTCATCGGGATCAATATCCTTCAGCAAATACCCGCGACAGCCCAATTTTACCATTTTAAAAATGACTTCTTCATCATCTTCCATCGTTAAAGCCAGCACTTTTTGATCGGGATAGTTTGCTTTTAGCCAGGACATGGTATTAGGTCCATCCATTATCGGCATTTTTATATCCAGCAGCACGATATCGGGTTTTGGGCGATTGGCACCAAAGAATTCTACGAGTTCCTGGCCATTTTTATATAGTCCTGAAACTTCGAATTCTGCGAAAGAATTCACGAGGTTTTGTAAAGATTTTGCAAATAGATTGTGATCATCTACAATAGCGACCGTATTACTCATAATTATTTTTGCCCCTTGGTTGGATAGGTTAAAGATAAGGAAGTTCCCGCACCTGGTGAAGAATTCAGAAAAAACTTAGTGTTAACAAGTACTGCGCGGCTCTCCATATTAAAAAGTCCGGAATTCTTTGCGATGCTTTCCTTATCGAATCCCTTGCCATTATCACTGGCTTTAATCCTTATCTCTTCAGGATCATAGGCAATAGAAACATCCAGTTTTGAGGCCTGAGCGTGTTTGATGACGTTGGAAAAGAATTCCTGTAGTATTCTGAACAAAATAATGCTGTGTTGCTGTGGAATCTCCTCTTCTTCCCCTGAAATTTCCAGGCTGGTCTCAATAACGCCCATTCGTTGAAACCTGGCCAATTCATTTTCCACGGAAGTTTCCAAACCGGCATAGCCAATCACCTGATTGTTCAGGGATTTTGAGAGCGATCGCACTTCCTGAAGCGAATTAGTCAGGATTTCTTTAATTTCCAGGGCTGAAGCTTTCTCGGTTTCCGGAAGGTTTTTTGAAAAAATATTCAGCTGCATATTGGCGACTGAAAGCAACTGACCAATGTTATCGTGCAACTCCCAGCCTACGTTCTTTAAGGTTTGTTCCTGCATTTCTATACGGGAGCTGGCTATTTCACGTTCAAAGCGTTGTTCAGCTTCAAATTGCTCTTGCAGCATTTTGTTTTTTCGTCTTTGATATACCACGAAAAATACGATCACAAAGGCCGTAAGCAAAAGTATGACTACTATAAAGTAGACTATGAGTAAGAGTTCTTCTTTTGAGAGCATAATAAAAAACCAAAAGTAAAAATAGAATAAAGCCAAATATTAGTAACCAGAATGGCTGAACTGTATAAAGAAACAAATTCAGGGCTAATATTCTCATTAAAATAATTAGAATAAATCTTAAGAGGACTTATAGTCAATTCAAATACCAATAGGCCCAAAGCAATATACACCGGCAAAGAATATTTAAAATAAAGAATTTTATCAGACTTCAAAAATTCATAAAAATACCCTCCAATGCTGATCAATAGCAAAGTAGATCCTGCCATTGCAATATACGAGGAATGAGCTTTAAAAAACACATCAGCATTTAACAAATTAACCAGGGAAGTTATAAAGAAAAACAACATTGCAAAATTCAGAAAATACTGCAGCTTTTTCGTAATTAGATAACTTTTAAAGAAATAAACATAAACCAGATAATTAAAAATGTTTTTGATATTATATAGCCAGTAATTTCGTTCGAAAGGAGTGTTTTTTATAAAGGATAAATACTCATAGTTTGAATAATATGCATATTGAGCATAAACTCCAATAATTTCTACGAAAAGGATTACCCATAGAAAAATCACTAAATACCAGTCATTCTTCTTAACTGATTTTCTGGACTGAATATAATAACTCCCGGCCAGAGCAGCTATAAATTCTAATAGATGAAAATGATTTAAATATTGGAAATACTCTGTCACTCAATTAATAAGATCTTGGTGGCCATCCACCCTGTGAATCATTAAAAGGTTCTATCTCATAATTATTTTCGTCTACATCTTCGGATTTTTCTTCATCAGTAGCTTTAGATTTTTCTTTTGTAGGGGCAAAAAAGATCGTGGAATAGCTCTTTTTCTCATTGGATTGCGGATATGCTCCCAGGTATATTCGAATTCCCGGCTTCTCAACGCCCTGCTCTCTGGATTTCTCCCGAACGTAATCCAGATACTCCTGCAATTCTTCCAGGCTATACCAGAATTCGCGAGTATCTTCATAGCCCTGGCCACGTTCAATAGCCTTGCCGCGGGTCTTAACCCATTCGTCCTGCTCCTTGCGCGCTTCTTCAACGCTGATACATAT
>DATISX010000146.1:0-3142 GCA_035468275.1 Salegentibacter sp. | reverse complement strand
GATCGCTTCCTTAAAGCAGGATTATCAGGCCAGAGTAACCGATACGCAGCCTGTTATCGATGGTTTTGACGGCCTTTAGGCGCGTATAAACGCTTTAAACAAACTGCCGCTCCTGCCCTCTTTGTTCATTATGTTCTTGTTTCTGGCGATTGAGACTTCCCCTATTATCGCAAAGCTGCTATCTCCAAAAGGAGCATACGACCTGAAGCTGGAGGAAGAGGAAAACGCACTGCAAACCTGGGTTTCACAGCAGATCCGGCAACGCGAACTCATCCTTAAAACAGATAGCGATGTGAACAACAGGGTGTATGCAGACATTGCCGAAGAACAGGAACTGTATGACTACAAGCGAAAAAAAGCACGCGAGCTTATGCAGCTGCAGGCTGACGCTTTTTATACGAAACAGAAAGAGGTCCTGTGTTAGGTGTTAGGTGTTAGGAGTTAGGAGTTAGGAGTTGTGAGCCCGCCTGCCGTTGGCAGGTTGTAGGTTTCAGACATATTTTATTTTTTATTTCCTTATGTCCCCTGACCATACCCGGATAATTACTGATCACGGATAGCTGAAAACATAACCCTTTTTAACTTTATTACTTTTTAACTTTTTCACTCCTTTCATCCTTTCATTTAACTTATCTGAAGCAATATGGAAACGGTTTTGATTCCACAAAGTAGCTGAATGAAAATACCAGGTATATTTTTTTTCCTACATTTACTTCCACCTCCAATACCTACAATGGAAACTGATAATTATACCCCAAAAACTGATCTTGATCTAGAGCTTTTCTTTTCACTTTCTCACGATTTCCTATGTATTGCCGGTTTTGACGGCTACTTCAGGAAAATAAATCCTGCATTTATAAAGGTCATGGGGTACACCCGGGAAGAACTTTTTAGCCACCCTATAAGGCATTTTGTTCACCCGTTGGATAAGGAAAAGACTGCAGAAACCCGCGCAAAAATTTTAGAAGGGATTCCTTTGGTACACTTTCAAAACCGCTACATAACTAAATCGGGTGAAATTATATGGCTCACCTGGACCTCAGTTCCCGTACCGGAAAAAGAATTGATCTATGCCATTTCCAAAAATATTACACACCTCAAAAAACTGGAAGAAGATCGCCACTTCAGGATAAGAGACCTTACCTCGGTAAATTCAGGGCTCACCAAATTAAGTTACACTACCTCTCACGATCTCCGCGCACCGGTAAACAATTTAATATCTCTTTTTGAATTATTGGACCTCAGCAAAATTGAGGATGAGGAAACTTTGTTATATCTTGAAATGTTAGGGAAATCGGTTCTAAGATTAAAAACCACCCTGGACGACCAGGTTGATCACCTCAGGGAAAATCGGCTGTTAAAACCCGGTTTGAAACAGGTGAATATAAAAGAAATTGTATTTGAAATTATAGGCTCCCTTGGGTCCATAATCTCAAATACGGGAACAATCTTCGAAATTGATTTCTCTGAAATTGAAATTCTCCGGTTCAACAAATTCTATTTGCACAGCATTTTGCTCAATTTAATCACCAATTCAATAAAATACAATAAACCCGGGATCCCACCGGTAATCAGCATTGCTTCCAAAAGGACTGCAATGGGTACCGAAATCCAATTTTCAGACAATGGAATTGGATTGGATATGGAACAAAACGGAAATAAATTATTTGAATTACATCAGGTGTTTACAGATCATCAGGATAGCAAAGGTATTGGGCTTTATTTAGTGAAAAGTTACATGGACAGCCTTGGAGGTACAATTAAAGTAAGTAGCGAGAAAAACGTGGGAACTACCTTTAATTTATGTTTTAGGGATTAAGCATCTTCTAGGTTTACACGGGCGGAACCCTACCAATAGTTTGAATTGGTTCCCAGGGATTTCCTTTAATGGTCTGTCAAAAAATGATTTAGGGGACCTTTCCTGCGTTCAAACTATCCTCCCCGCCCGTACCGGTCGGGCGGGTTTCCACTAATTTTACCTATAACATACAACCCCTTTCACTTTTTAACTCCCACCCACTACGTGTTCGGGCAAGTTTAACCTTTTAACTGGCGGCAAAGCGCCATTCTTTGTCGCCCCCTCCCCCTATCTTTACTTAAAAGAAATAGGAAGCCATGACACAGTACAATTTAATCCCGGACCTGCAAAAATCCTTAGAAGTAAGTTTTATCCAGGAACCTTTATTCCATTTGGTGGAAGACAAGGAAGCCTATAAAGACTTTTTGGTAGTAAATCACCACAACAGCTACCTCGGCTTATCAAATGAAGATCATTATATATTCCTGCTGCCAATTGTTTCTTCTCAGATCGTAGAAGAAGTGACCGAAGCTTCAAACTACATCTTCAACCGTAAGAAGATCCTGGTGCAGCTGGAAACCTGTGAAGACATCCCGGGATTTGAACATCACTTTTGCATCAAAGTCACCGACATCATCCTCCAGGCAGAAAAAAACGGAGTACCAAAAAATAACCTCTTTCTCCGACTTCTAAAAGAAATCTTTGAACCCACACCTGTCACTTCGAGCGGCCTACCCGACCCAACAGGGCGGGCCTGCCCGAACCATAGGGCGGGCCGGCCCGAACCATAGGGCGGGAGTCGAGAAGTGAACTTGGAATCTTGAATCTTAAACCTTGAACCCTTTTTTACTTTCCAACTTTCTAACTTTCAAACTTTAATCTTATGTACCGAGACAAAATTCTTTTAACCTACCAATTCCTGATCAAAACCCATGAAGAACTCCTCACCCGCACCATCAACGTGGGCATGCTGGGCGAAATGGCCGAAGTCAATAAAGTATTCGCCGTGGGTGACACTTATAATTTTGATATAGAACAGTTTCGCGGAACAAAAGACACCAACCTCAATATGCTGATCGACTTTTTTGACTCCCTGGAAGACCTGATGAATTCCCTCGCCAATATCAATGCAATCACGGAAGAGGAGTTGGAAGAGTTTGAAGAGGATGAAGAGGAAGAATAGCTATTTTGCTGCGAATTACGGAAAAACAGAATCGTTATTTTAAGAAAATTTTTAGATTTACTCAAATAAGTTTAATTAAACTAAGCATGAAAGAAAGCGAAATTATAGATGCCCTTAATTATAAATTTAAAAAAAGGTTACCTGAGCAATTTTACAAAATA
>DATISX010000145.1:0-7528 GCA_035468275.1 Salegentibacter sp. | reverse complement strand
GGGCACATTCCGAACCTTAAATTCCCCCGTTACTATGAGGAATTATCAAGCGAACGAATCATCACCATGGACTGGATGCATGGAATTCATCTTAGCGAATGGGCAAAATCGAATAAAGATCAGGAGAAAGCTAATAAAGTTGGACAGGCGCTATGGGATTTTTATATGTACCAGATGCATGGCTTAAAAGCCGTTCATGCTGATCCGCATCCAGGGAATTTTCTTATTGATAAAGACACCAATCTTATTGCAATAGATTTTGGTTGTATCAAACAGGTGCCCGAAGAATTTTACGTGCCATATTTTGAACTTGCAAAAAAAGAAAATATCAATGATCCAGACTTCTTTAACTCAAAATTATTCGAGTTAGAGATTCTCAGAAAAGATGATTCGCCAAGGGAGATTGAATATTTTTCAGAATTATTTTATCAAATGCTGAACCTTTTTACCAGTCCGTTTCATGAAGAAACTTTTGATTTTGCAGATGGAAGCTTCTGGAGCTCTATTACTGATCTTAGTGAGAAATACAGCAAGGATACAGAATTGAGAAAAATGAACGGAAACCGGGGAAGTAAACATTTCCTCTACATCAACCGAACATTTTTTGGTTTATATAATCTGCTTCATGATTTGAAAGCAGAGGTGAAGATTAATAACTTTCGTGATTATCTGTCATAATTTTAGGTTTATTTATTGGTTAGGTTGTAGAAAGCCTGGTCGCAGTTAAAGCGACCAGGCTTTCTTAATTTGGGGAGGAACTATAAAAAAAGCCGCGAAATTATCAGAATAGATGATTTCGCGGCTTAAAAAATATTCTTCAGAATTAATCTATCAAAACTTCAGATTCTCTTTGGACTGTGTTTTGTTCTTTATTCTTAACATATTTTTCCAACCATCTATCCTGTTCCCATAATACGTGTAAAACAGATTCTTTGGCACTATAGCCGTGGCTTTCTTTTGGTAGCATAACTAATCTTGCGGTAGCTCCCAATCCTTTAAGGGCATTAAAATAACGCTCGCTTTGCATTGGGTAAGTTCCCGAATTGTTATCGGCTTGTCCGTGAATTAGCAAAAGAGGAGTTTTCATTTTTTCTGAATTCATAAAGGGCGACATGGTGTTGTAAACTTCCGGGGCTTCCCAGTAGTTTCTCTCTTCACTCTGAAATCCGAAAGGAGTAAGTGTGCGATTATAAGCACCACTACGGGCAATTCCTGCAGCAAACAGATCGGAATGACTCAATAAATTAGCAGTCATAAATGCACCATAACTGTGGCCACCAACGGCTACGCGGTCTCTGTCTATATACCCCATATCATCTACAGCGTCAATAGCAGCTTTTGCATTTTCCACCAGTTGATCCTTAAAAGTATCGTTAGGTTCATCTTCACCTACCCCAACAATAGGGAAAGCAGCATCATCTAAAACAACATATCCGCGGTTAACCCAATAAATTGGAGAGCCGTAATATGGATATGTGAAATCATTCGGATTTGAAGTGTTTTGCGAAGCCGAATTCTTGTCTTTGTATTCGCGGGGATAAGCCCACATGATCATTGGCAATTTTTCAGGATTTTCCTTGTCGAAATTTGCAGGTAAATAAAGAGTTCCGGTTAATGGCAGGCCATCTTTTCGTTCGTAAGTAATTACCTCTTTGCTTACTTCTTCCAAACTTTTAAATGGATTTTCAAAAGAAGTAATTTGGGTAAGCTCTTCATCTTCATCAATATCTCTAAGATAGTAATTTGGATATTCTGTAGATGATTCTATTCTCACCAGAAGTTCTCCCTCTTCCATGTCTAAAGCTTTTACAAGGCTTTCTTTTTTGTCATTGTAGTCTGACTCATAAAGACGCTCTGTTTCGCCATTTTCCAGGTCCAGTTGATCAACAAAGGGAAATTGTCCTTCCTCAGTAAAACCGTTACCTAGCAAGAATGTTTTATTGTTTTTAAGTTCAAGCACTGATTCTCCGAATTCATTATCGGTAGTAACAAAATTCCCGGGATCGCTATAGATATCCTGGTAATTGCGGTCAAATAGCACTTTTGGTTTTTTTGAAGCATCAGAAGGATCAAAAACATAAGTTCTGGTGTTTCTTGTGTTCCACCAACGGTCTTCAATTATTGCAGTATTATCATTTCCCCAGGTAATACCCGCATATCTGTCTATGATTTTTACAAGGGATTTACCATCACCGCTGAATGGGGCTTCCAATTGAAAGACTTCATCGCGATGCGATACTTCAACTTCAGGATCTCCTTCGTCTAAGGCCTTGACATAAATTAAAGCAGCAGGTGCATCATGGCGCCATTGGAAATTTCTTTTTCCTTTTTGTGTTGCCATAAAACCTTTGGGCAGATCTTCAATAAGAGGCACTTTATTTACAGTATTTATCTTTTGACCATTTTTGTCATAAACAGTACTTTCTGAAGGAAACCGGTAATAAGGAACCAAATAGGAGAAAGGCCGGTCAATAGTAGTTACCATAACATAATTTCCATCAGGAGAAAAAGAGATGCTGCTGTACATATCAGATTCTTTCCAATTTGAAGTGGTGCCGTCCAGAGAAACTTTCACAAGTTCGGCATGGGCTAATTGCTCAAAATTATATTCATCATTTGGATTTTTAAGAAGATCCTGATAGGTACGATTTTGAGCTTCTTTACCGTCACTTACTGAAACTGTAGGACCGGTTGGAACAGAAGTTTTAGTATTGATCAAATCCTTGCGATCTTCAGGCAGCATCTTTACAAGAACCGCCGAGTTATCTTTAAACCAGTTGATGGTATTGCCCATATTGGCATTTAATTTCGCGGGAGTAAGTTGCCGGGCTTCAACTGTTTCAAGATCTGCAACCCATAGTGAAACACCGGTATCTGAAGTATGTGTAAAAGCCATTTTTGTTTCATCCGGAGACCAGCTAAAATTACTTAAGCGGGGATTTTCTGGCAATCCTTTTATAGTTGTAGGTTGGTCTTCATCAATCGCCTGCAATTCAATATTGTTGAAATAGGTTGCGCGGCTGCTAATGTTGGTAACCGGGTTTATGCGCAAGCCTCCCAGCCGTAGTTCTTCCTCACTTAGCTCGGCAATAGATTTGTATTGGTCACGGTAAAGAAATATCATTTTCTTTCCTTTACTATCCACAACAGTGGTGGGTGCCAATGGTACATCTACCAACTCGAGGATTTCCTGCGGAGGTTTTTGGTAGGTAAGATTTTCCTGGGCATGAAGACTTCCCAGAATAAGCAAAAAACTTAAAATACTGAAAGTGAATTTTTTCATTAGTTATGTTTTTGGATTAATAAAATAAACCGGCAGATATAGAAGTAATGTTAATCTTTGTTATCTTGCTGATTCAATTTTTACGAAAATTCTAAAATAAGAATTCTTAGTTCTAAAGATACTAAAGTTTAAATTATGTTTCAATCCAAAATAGCCGGGGTGGGAAGTTACGTTCCGGAGAATGTGGTCACCAACGATGATCTTGCCAAACTTATGGATACCAATGATGAATGGATCCAGGAACGCACGGGTATAAAAGAACGCCGCCACATAAAAAAAGGCGATGGTAATTCTACCGCCACGATGGGGGTTAAAGCTGCCAGAATTGCCATAGAAAGAGCAGGTATTTCTAAAGATGATATAGATTTTATAGTATTTGCCACGCTTAGTCCCGATTACTATTTCCCCGGATGCGGGGTGCAGGTCCAGGAAATGCTTGATATAAATACCTGTCCAGCAATAGATGTTAGAAATCAGTGTAGCGGTTTTGTTTACGCTCTCTCGGTTGCAGATCAATTTATTAAAACAGGAATGTATAAAAATGTTCTGGTAATTGGCAGTGAGAATCATAGTGGCGGACTTGATTTCACAGACCGGGGACGATCGGTTTCTGTGATCTTTGGTGATGGAGCCGGGGCGGCTGTGCTAACACGAAGCAATCATATCGGCGAGGGAATCCTCTCTACGCATTTGCATTCTGAAGGGAAACACGCATTGGAACTTTCCTTAAAGGGCCCGAGCACGATGCATTGGGTTCCTGAAATTATTGCTGAAAATCCCCAGGGTGACGATATTCCCTATTACCCATATATGAACGGCCAATTTGTGTTCAAACATGCTGTGCAGCGTTTTTCTGAAGTTATCATGGAAGGCCTGAAAGCAAACGGGTTGGAAGTAAAGGATATCGACATGCTAATTCCTCATCAGGCGAACCTTCGAATTTCCCAGTTTATTCAGCAGAAATTCAAGCTTAGCGATGATCAGGTTTATAACAATATTCAGAAATACGGAAATACTACGGCTGCTTCAATCCCAATCGCTTTAACCGAAGCCTGGGAAAAAGGAAAGATCAAGGATGAAGATGTGGTAGTACTGGCGGCATTTGGAAGCGGTTTTACCTGGGCCAGTGCGGTTATTAGTTGGTAAAAAGAATTTAGCGAATAATAGAAAAGGCTGGGAATCCCGGCCTTTTCTATTTTATTTTCCGGCAAAATATTTATACAGATCGTAAATACCCAATCCTATAAAAGCGATTGAAAGAATAAGACCGAAAGTATCGGTTTCTACACTATTCAGGTGATAATATAATCTATAGGAACCATAGCCGGTAAAGCCGATTCCAAGAATTAGATTCCAGATATTTCGTTTGGCGGGAGTTTCTTCATTATTCATCATCGGTGTAATCTTTCGGGAAGGTTGATTTTGCGATTTTCAAGGCTTCTTCATAATGGCTTTTGATCACAAAAAGCTGTACCTGGCCGGGAAGCCCACCTCCAAAGCCTGCTCTAAGGCCTGAATCAAAATCGTTCCTGACTCTCGATGAAAAACCCGCTTTATCAAAGATTTCCTGTAAATATTGCACATTGGTATCAGATCCTGTATAGACCCGTTCGTAACTCTCTTCAGTACTCATGATGGATTGGTTTTTGGTTACTAACCAAATTACAAATTTCGCGGCTTACGGCACAGGTTTTATACTGAGTTTAACGTTCTAAGCGTTGTAAAAACGGCTTTGCCAGATGGCCGAATTAAAGTTTTTACCGAATTTCACTCCGTAAAAAATTGAAAGCCCGCCAATCCACTTAAAAACAAAAAAGAAGATAATAAAGAATTGTGATGTGGTGTGTTGTGGGGAAAATAATCCTTCCGGCACCAACAATGCGATCAGGAAACTGCAAGTTAACAGGAATAGGGCAAAGTTTTCTATGTATTTAAAAGGCCACATTAGAATTTTTCGCAAGGGATGCAGGTCATTTCCCCATTTATGAATAAGGTAGAAATAATCATTTCCCATAGGTGCAAAAAGCAAAGGATCATCGGCATTATCCAGCTTTAAAAGTTTAGAGGGGGCAATGATCTTGAATCCTTTCAGGCTGATTTGATGCTGATTTTCCAGTTTCTTAATTTCAGTTATGGCTTCTAATGGAATTTCAGCTTTAAAATATTTGGAGTCTAGAAATCTAAGACGATAGTCTATGCAGATCTTTTCAATATCGGAGATATGATAGATTCTCCCGCTTTCCAGAAGGTCAAAATTAAAAGTGTTTACTTGGTCGCCGCTTCCCTCGCTGAGCCTTTCTTCAATGAGTTTTTCCTTATTATTTTCCCTTTCAAAAATCTCCTGAACCTGGGCAATAATGGATTCTTCGGCAATTCGCTTATTTCTTATTTTGTGAAGTTGGACTTCAATATCGGTACGGGGAAAATTCAGCTTCATAATCTTTTTCATTAGCATCTTTTTCATTAGCAAGGGCCCTAAATTAAATATTTAAAAGGAATTCTGCAATTAATATAATGCGCTTTTTATCAGGGTGTTAAAGCTATCCCAATTAAATATTTTTAATATTTTGTTTAACGAAAAACAAATTAAATTAGACAAAAATTAGAAAGATAATATTCAATCTAATAAAATATTAATAACTAAAAACTTATAAAATGAAACATTTAAAATTAATGGGGATTTTTTTCCTTATGTTGGGAACAGCTTCTTTTGCTCAAACTTCAAACCCTGGCGGTGCTGGAATGCAACCGGGCAAGACAATTGTTGAGAATGCTTCAGAATCACAGGAGCACACTACCTTGGTGGCTGCAGTGAAAGCTGCTGGCTTGGTAGAAACTTTACAGGGGGATGGCCCCTTTACCGTATTTGCACCTACAAATGCTGCTTTCGAAAAATTACCTGCCGGTACGGTGGAAACTTTGTTGAAACCGGAAAACAAAGAAAAATTACAAGGAATATTAACTTACCACGTAATTTCAGGAAATTATAGTGCCGACGATATTATTGCCGCTATAAATGAAGGTGATGGAAAAGCAAAATTTGAAACTGTAAACGGCGGTTGGATTTCTGCAATGATTGAAGATGAAAAGGTTAAATTACAGGATGCAGCAGGAAATGTGGCAACAGTAACAATGGCCGATTTAAATCAAAAAAATGGAGTTATCCATGTTATAGATACTGTAGTATTGCCGGGTAACTAGAGGCTAATCATTATTTTTTCAAAAAGCGATCAGTACCCTGGTCGCTTTTTGTTGTTAAGGAAATACGAAATATTAATCAGGGTTTTTTTTGTAAAAAAAGAAAGCCTAATTTCAATAAAAAATAAAAGATATGAAGAAAATAAAACTTGTAATTACTTTAGGGTTTACAGCAATAATGCTTGCTTCCTGTGGTACAGGAGTTAAGCTAACAGAAGAAGCAAAAACATTAAAAAATTATAATTCCTATGCTTTTTTACCGAATAACGACACGATAATGAGCCGAGCTTACGATAATGACCGGGTCAATGAAGTGATTGTTTCAACCATAAACGCAAATATGGAAGATGAAGGTTATATTCTGGATAAGCGACAGCCCGATGTGTTAATTTATGTGCATACCATGTTTGATGAAAAGGCCGATGTGAATGCAAATCCTGTTTATACAGATTACAGTTATTACCGCCCGGGCCTATATATTGGACCTTATGTTGAAGATTTTGTATATGAAAATTATTATACCATTCAGCGCTTAAGCGGAAAAAGTGTAAAACAGGAACCTTACCGCGAGCGTAATATCGTGATAGATTTTATAAACCGAAGAACCAATGAGATCATCTGGCGTGCTACCTCTCAAAATGAAATAGAGACTCGCCGTTTGGACCGTGAAATAAGAAATTATGTAGATGAAATTTTTAAGAAGTTCCCTTAATTTGAAATTCTTTTAAAAACAAAAAATCCGTGAATTTAGTTAAAGATCACGGATTTTTTTTAGAAAACAATTGGAATTGCTTATCTCAATTCAGCTTTAAGATCGCTTTCAAATCTCTGCTGAAGTTTACTCATCATTTTGTCTACCTGTTTATCGGTTAAGGTCTTGTTCTCGTCCTGAAACATAAAACTCACAGCATAACTCTTTTTGCCTTCCGGCAGGTTACTGCCCTGGTATACATCGAATAGATTTACATCAATTAGCATTTTTTTACCGGTTTGCAGCGCGATCTCTTCAATTTCAGAATAAGTGATCTTATCGTCAAGCAGCAATGC
>DATISX010000144.1:0-4155 GCA_035468275.1 Salegentibacter sp. | reverse complement strand
AAGAAAAAGAATTTTCTTTTAGGCTTTTTGAGCCTCTTTTTTATTATTCAGTTGTTGCTTCCCTGGAGATATTTGCTTTATCCCGGGGAACTTTTTTGGACTGAGGAAGGTTTCAGATTTTCCTGGCGGGTGATGTTGATAGAAAAAGCAGGTTATGCAGAATTCAAGGTCGTGGATGGGAAAACTGGAAAACGCTTCTATGTTGATAATTCCGATTTCCTGACTCCATTTCAGGAAAAGCAAATGGCCATTCAACCTGATTTTATTCTGCAGTACGCACATTATCTCGCAGATCATTTTAGAAAAGATGGACATGAGAAGATTGAAATTTATGTGGAAAGTTATGTAGCGCTCAACGGAAGAACAAGTGCACCTTATATAGATCCCAAAACTAATTTACTGGAGGAGAAAGACTCCTTTAACCACAAAACTTTTATATTACCTTTTGATGAAAACATTAAAGGCCTTTAGTTTCTTTTGTTTGATTTTTTTGACTTTCACCGGGATTCAGGCCCAGTCACTGCGGGGTAAAGTGGTGTCTTCTGAAGATGATTCCGGTATTCCCTATGCTGAAATTTATAATAAAACAACGGGGGAACTGAATCTGGCTGATGAAACCGGAAATTTTATTATTGAAGATTTAGCGCCGGGACGGTATGAATTTGTAGTCTATAGTTTTCAATATCAGCTTGAAGAAAAGGAAATTGAAATTTTTGAAAATACTGAAGTAATATTCTCTCTTCAAGCCTTATCTGAGAATCTTTCTGAAGTTATTATTACCCAACGCCGCGAACAATTATTTGCTTTGCGTAGGCTAAGAGAAGTAGAAGGCACCGCAATTTATGCCGGTAAAAAAACTGAAGTGATCCTTATGGATAAAGTAACCGGGAATCTTGCCGCTAATAATGCCCGACAAATTTATAACCAGGTTGTTGGATTAAATATTTATGATAATGGTGATGCAGGTTTGCAGCTAAACATAGGTGGAAGAGGCCTGGATCCCAACCGTACGCAAAATTTTAATACCCGTCAAAACGGCTATGATATTTCGGCAGATGTGCTTGGGTATCCCGAGAGTTACTATACTCCGCCACCGGAAGCTTTGAGCGAGATTCAGGTTGTACGTGGAGCTGCATCCCTACAGTATGGAACCCAGTTTGGTGGGCTTATCAACTTCAGGTTTAAAAAACCAAATCCGCTTAAGAAATTTGAATTCATCAGCCGGCAATCTTTAGGCTCTAACGATCTTTTTACCAGTTTCAACAGTGCCAGTGGTACAGTGGGTGATTTTAGTTATTACACTTACTACAATTATAAATCGGGAAATGGTTTTAGGGCAAATTCCGGGTATGAATCTCATAACGCTTTTGCTCATTTAGGTTGGAGGCTTAGCGATAGAACCAAATTAAGTTTCGAATATACCTGGTTGGATTACCTGGCCCAACAACCCGGTGGTTTAACCGATGCTCAGTTTTATGAAAATCCCAATTACAGTAACCGCTCAAGGAACTGGTTTGATGTCAACTGGAATTTATTTGCTTTAAAATTGGAGCATGAAATTTCCAACAGAACCGATTTCAGCCTCAACCTTTTTGGTTTGGATGCTTCCCGACAAGCGCTTGGTTACCGGCAAAACAGGGTCTCTCAACCAGATGATCCTCAAGAACCAAGAGAATTGTTGTATGATGCTTTCAATAACTGGGGTGCAGAAGCCCGCCTGCTTACTCGCTATGACTTTTTTGGAGAAGAGTCGGTATTTCTTATAGGAAGCAAATATTATAATGCTGATAATATACAAAGGCAGGGGCCGGGAACCGCTGCTTCCAATCCTGATTTTTATTTTGCGACCTCATCATATCCCAATTACCCTAGGCAGTCTGAATTCCAGTTTCCAAATAAAAACCTTGCAATTTTTGGAGAAAATATTTTTCATCTTACTGATCATTTTTCCATTACTCCCGGGTTTAGATTTGAATATATCCATACTCAAAGTGAAGGAAGCTTTAAAAATATTTTTACCGATCTGGCCGGGAATGTTCTTCAAAATGAAACAATTCCTGACAACCGGGATTTTGAAAGAGGTTTTGTGCTTTTGGGGGTAGGAGCTGCTTACAAGTTTACTCCGCAATCTGAAATCTACGCTAATTTCTCCCAAAACTACCGTTCAGTTACTTTTAATGATATACGGGTAATCAACCCGGTATTCCAGGTGGACCCGAATATTACCGATGAAGAAGGCTTTACTGCCGATTTAGGCCTTCGCGGTAGATGGGGGGATTTCTCTTATGACACTGGCATCTTTGGGCTTAAATATAATAACAGGATAGGAGAGGTTCTTAAGGCGGAAGAAAGAGAAAATGCCTCGGGAGAAATGGTAGAGACGGGACGCCTGGTTCGTTTTAGAGGAAACATAGGGGATGCTTTTATTTACGGAATTGAAACTTTTGGGGAATGGAATTTAAAAGAAATCTTGTTTGGAGAGAACGAAGATTACCTAGCTAGTCTTTTTCTAAATGCCGCTTTCACCAATTCTGAATATACTTATTCTGAACAAACAAATGTAGAAGGAAATCAGGTGGAATTTATTCCGGCGGTAAATCTCAAAACCGGAGTGAGTTTTGGCTACAAAAATTTGTTAGGAAGTCTTCAGTACTCCTATCTTTCTAATCAATATACCGATGCGACAAATGCAAGGCAGGACAGGCGGGATTTACAAAGAGGAATAGAGGGCGAAATTCCGGCTTACAGCATTATGGACTTGTCTTTCTCCTATTCTTATAAGCGTTTTAAACTGGAAGCAGGCATAAATAATTTATTGAACAAAAGCTATTTTGCCAGAAGAGCAACAGGCTATCCCGGTCCCGGGATTATTCCTGCGCAGCCATTGACCTGGTATAGTAGCCTTCAGTTTAAGTTATAGATTCCTAAAAGAGTTATTTTTTTGGATATATTTTTATCAAGCATTCGCAATGTGGCTGTATCACTCAAAATAATCTGCTTGATTTTATTTAAACCTATTCTAAATAGCTATATTTGGACCGAAATAAATCAGTTCAAAAAATGAAGAAAATACTTCTTGGGCTTACTGGCCTTATTCTAATGTTCTCCTGTAAAAATTCAGAGGAAAAACAAACAGATGAAACGGATTCTAATGAGGTTAATGTTTATACTCACCGTCATTACGAATCAGATCAGCAATTATTCAAGCAGTTTGAAGAAGAAACCGGTATAAAGGTAAACGTGATCAATGCCAGCGCCGATGAACTTATTCAAAAAATGAGTATGGAAGGGGAGCAGTCTCCTGCCGATGTTTTAATTACGGTGGATGCCGGTCGCCTGGAAAGGGCTAAATCAAGGGATTTGCTTCAATCAATAGAGTCTGAAGTGCTTGAAAACACTATAGCCTCTCATTTGAGGGATGAAGATAATCAATGGTTTTCTCTTACAAAGCGTGCCCGGGTGATCGCCTATGCAAAAGATCGTGTAAGCCCCGAAGAACTTTCAACTTATGAAGATCTGGCTTCCGATAAATGGAATGGTAAACTGCTTATTCGCAGTTCAGGGAATATCTATAACCAAAGTCTAATGGCTTCTCTAATCGTAAATAACGGAGAGGAAGAAGCTAAAAAATGGGCAGAAGCAGTGGTGAAGAACATGGCGCGCTCTCCTAAAGGGAATGACCGCGACCAGGTGAAAGCCGTGGTAGCCGGAGAAGGAGATCTGGCTATTGTAAATACCTATTATATTGGTAAAATGCTCAATTCTGATGATCCTGAAGAAGTGAAGGCCGGAGAAAAAGTTGGCCTATTCTTCCCTAATCAGGAGGGTCGGGGAACTCATATAAATGTTAGTGGGGCTGGTGTGGCTAAATATGCTCCTCACAAAGAAAACGCTATAAAATTTATTGAATTTCTTGTTTCGGAAGAATCTCAAAAGATCTTCGCGCATTCAAATTACGAATACCCTGTGAATGAAGCTGTGGAGCCTGCTGCACTTTTACAGGAATGGGGAGAATTCAAAGAAGATACTTTAAACCTATCGGAATTGGGACAAAACAATAAAAAGGCGGTAATGCTATTTGATGAAGCAGGCTGGAAGTAGTGACATATTTTCTTTAAAAGCAAGGCTTAATCGCCTTAAAAGAGATACCAACAG
>DATISX010000143.1:0-3720 GCA_035468275.1 Salegentibacter sp. | reverse complement strand
GGAAGGCGTTAAATTAGGAAAAGCCGTGCAAATTGCACTTAACCAAACTATTGGGGCCTATGCAATTGCCGTTTTTGATAAAAGAAAACCCAACGAGATAGTTGTTGCCCGTTTGGGTAGCCCACTTGCAATTGGGGTTGGCGAGGATGAGTTCTTTATCGCTTCCGATGCGTCTCCATTTATTGAATATACTAACAATGCGATTTATCTCGAAGATGGTGAAATGGCCGTTGTGCGAAGGGGTAAAGGTGTAAAAGTTAGAAAAATCAAGGATGACTCTCTTGTAGACCCTTATGTACAGGAGCTTCAGCTTAACCTTGAGCAAATTGAGAAAGGTGGTTATGAACACTTCATGCTCAAGGAAATTTATGAGCAGCCCAGCGCTATAACTGATACTTTCCGTGGAAGAATGCTAGCTGATAAAGGGATTATTAGAATGGCCGGTGTTGATGACAATATCGAGCGAATTTCTAATGCTAAAAGAATTTTAATTGTAGCCTGTGGAACTTCCTGGCATGCCGGGCTGGTTGCAGAATATATTTTTGAAGACCTTGCGCGTATACCCGTAGAGGTGGAATATGCTTCTGAATTCAGGTATCGCAACCCGATCATATCTGAAAATGATGTGGTGATCGCCATTTCACAAAGTGGTGAAACCGCCGATACTATGGCTGCCATTAAATTGGCCAAAGAAAAAGGCGCTTTTGTATTTGGAGTTTGTAACGTGGTAGGTTCTTCTATTTCACGCGAAACTAACGCCGGAGCTTACACTCATGCAGGGCCTGAAATTGGAGTGGCTTCTACCAAAGCTTTTACCACTCAGATTACAGTTCTAACTTTAATGGCTCTCAAACTAGCCAAACATAAAGGGACTATCTCGCATTCAAATTTTATGCTTTACCTGCAGGAAATGGAACGCATTCCCGGAAAAGTTCAGCAAGCCCTGGAGTCTAATGAGCAAGTAAAGAAGATTGCTGATATTTATAAAAATTCCAGGAATTGCCTTTATCTTGGAAGAGGATTTAACTTCCCTGTTGCTCTTGAAGGTGCATTGAAGTTAAAAGAAATTTCTTATATCCACGCTGAAGGTTATCCTGCTGCCGAAATGAAACACGGACCTATCGCGCTTATTGATGAACATATGCCGGTGGTTGTTATCGCCACTAAAAAAGGACATTATGAAAAAGTGGTGAGCAATATTCAGGAGATAAAATCCAGAAGTGGAAAAATTATCGCGGTTGTTACCAAAGGGGATGAAGAAGTTAGAGATCTCGCAGATCACGTGATTGAAGTGCCTGAAACCATGGAGCTATTAACTCCGTTGTTAACTACGATCCCACTTCAGTTGTTATCATATCATATCGCGGTAATGCTTGGCAAAAATGTAGATCAGCCAAGAAATCTTGCGAAATCGGTGACGGTTGAATAGATAATTGAGCATAAAATAATTCATAAAAAAGCCTTTCAGATTAATTTTGAAAGGCTTTTTTTATGACCTCAATTCCGCGGAATTTAATTATAATCTGGGTTTTGCGGTCATCTGTTGAAGAGAGTAAAAGATATTAAGGCAGTCGTATGAATTTATAAAGAAAAAACTATCTTTGCAGCCTGAAAATAACCTGTTTGGAATTTTGATAATAATAATTTTCCGGAGGTGTTTTTGAGAATTTTAAATACTAAACATTAAAGAAATAAATAATGTCTAAAGTAACAGGTAAAGTTGCCCAGATTATTGGTCCCGTAGTTGACGTTGTGTTCGACTCAGAAAATACTGACTTACCAAAGATTTACGACTCTTTGGAAATTACAAGAAAAGACGGTTCCCTATTGGTATTGGAGGTTCAATCACATATTGGTGAAGAGACTGTGAGAACAGTTTCTATGGATTCTACCGATGGTTTGAGCCGTGGAGTTGAGGTAGTTGCTACCGGAGCTCCTATCCAGATGCCTGTTGGTGGCGATGTATACGGAAGATTATTCAATGTGGTAGGAGATGCTATAGATGGTCTTGGAAATTTGCCTAAAGCCGGAAAAGATGGTCTGCCAATTCACCGTGATGCCCCAAAATTTGAGGACTTATCTGTTTCTACTGAAGTTTTATTTACCGGTATTAAAGTAATTGACCTTATTGAACCTTATGCAAAAGGTGGTAAAATTGGTCTTTTTGGTGGTGCCGGGGTAGGTAAAACAGTACTTATTCAGGAATTGATTAACAATATCGCCAAAGGCCACGGTGGTCTTTCGGTTTTCGCCGGAGTTGGAGAGCGTACCCGTGAAGGAAATGACCTTCTTAGGGAAATGCTTGAATCTGGTATTATAAAATATGGGGACGACTTCATGCATTCTATGGAAGAAGGCGGATGGGACCTTAAAAAAGTAGACAAAAACGCAATGCGTGAGTCTAAAGCTACCTTTGTTTTCGGACAGATGAACGAGCCACCGGGAGCACGTGCGCGTGTTGCCCTTTCTGGTCTTACTATTGCTGAATACTTCCGTGATGGAGCCGGAGAAGGACAGGGGAAAGATGTACTTTTCTTCGTAGATAATATTTTCCGTTTTACCCAGGCCGGTTCAGAGGTATCTGCACTTCTTGGACGTATGCCTTCAGCGGTAGGGTACCAACCAACGCTTGCTACCGAGATGGGTGCAATGCAGGAGCGCATTACTTCAACTAAAAACGGATCGATTACTTCAGTACAGGCGGTTTATGTACCTGCCGATGACCTTACCGACCCGGCGCCGGCAACAACATTTGCCCACCTGGATGCAACAACGGTATTGTCGCGAAAGATTGCTGAGCTAGGTATTTATCCTGCGGTAGATCCTCTTGATTCAACTTCAAGAATTCTTACTCCTGAAATTTTAGGGAATGATCATTATAACTGTGCACAGCGAGTAAAGGAGTTGTTACAGCACTACAAAGAATTGCAGGATATTATCGCAATTCTTGGTATGGAGGAACTTTCTGAAGAAGATAAACTTGCGGTATCACGTGCAAGACGTGTACAGCGTTTCCTTTCTCAGCCATTCCACGTTGCCGAGCAATTTACCGGACTTAAAGGAGTGCTTGTAGATATTAAAGACACCATTAAAGGCTTTAATATGATCATGGACGGGGAATTGGATCACCTTCCTGAAGCTGCTTTCAACCTTAAAGGTTCAATAGAAGAAGCTATTGAGGCCGGTGAGAAAATGCTTGCTGAAGAAGACTAAAAGAGTTTCCGCAAATGCGGAATTTTCAAAACATTAGATAACTATGCAATTAGAAATTGTAACCCCCGAAGCGGTAGTTTTCCAGGCTGAAGTTGATGCGGTAAAGGTGCCGGGAGCAAATGGAGAATTCCAGATGCTTAACGATCACGCGCCAATCGTTTCCACTTTGACCGAAGGTGAAGTTAAGATCAATCTTACCACCGTAAACAGGGAATTTTTAGAAGACCTTTCTTCTGATTTTAGAAAGGAAGGCGATAAAGTTCTTTATTACCATATTCAGGGCGGAGTTCTGGAAATGAAAGATAACAAAGCGATTATCCTTGCAGATTAAGCTTTAAATCTGAATAAATAATATTTAAGCCGAAGGGATTTTCTTCGGCTTTTTTTATGCTTCTTCTGAAAACTCCAAAAGATCTCCGGGTTGACAGTTTAATTCTTTACAAATAGCCTCCAGGGTAGAAAAACGCACTGCTTTTGCTTTTCCGGTTTTTAAGATAGAAAGGTTTG
>DATISX010000142.1:0-14242 GCA_035468275.1 Salegentibacter sp. | reverse complement strand
TTCAGAATTCTCTTCGTACCTGATTTCAATATCATCATCGTTTACCGTATTCGCAGGAAACAAACCAAAAACCGCTTTGGCCTTAAGCAACTTTTCATCGAAGATTTGGTCCAGTAAGTTTCGGGCATCAGAAAACAAAGCTCTGGCCTGTTCCCCTACTTTTTCATCATCGAGAATCGCCGGATATTTCCCGTGTAGATCCCAGCTTCTGAAAAACGGGCTCCAGTCTATAAAAGCTTCGAGTTTTCTTAAATCAAACTCCTCAATAACCTGAATTCCCGGTTCTTTTGGCTTAGAAATTTCAGCAGATTTCCAGTCTATATTAAACTTATTCTTCCTGGCTTCTTCTATGTTGAGGAAGGATTTTACCTTGCTGCGTTTCTTAAAATTCTTTCTGAATTTATCGTAATCCTCTTTAAGATCGCTCATATATTTCAGGCGGCTGCTCTCTTTAAGCAAATCGCCCACCACGGTTACCGCACGCGAGGCATCATTAACATGTGCCACGGCATTTCCATATTGCGGATCAATTTTTACAGCCGTATGCGCCTTGGAAGTGGTCGCACCTCCAATAAGCAAAGGCACCTGGAAATTCTGCCGCTGCATTTCTTTTGCCAAAAAAACCATTTCATCCAGCGACGGAGTTATAAGTCCGCTAAGACCTATCACATCCACATTTTCAGCCTTTGCAGTTTCGATGATCTTCTCCGGCGGCACCATAACTCCCAAATCGATTATTTCATAATTATTGCAACCCAGCACCACGCTCACGATATTTTTTCCAATATCGTGCACGTCGCCTTTTACGGTAGCCATAAGAATTTTTCCAGCCGACTGGCGTTTGGTGGACGTATCATCTTCGATATATGGTAAAAGATATGCCACAGCTTTTTTCATCACTCTGGCCGATTTCACCACCTGTGGCAGAAACATTTTCCCGCTACCAAAGAGATCTCCAACCACATTCATCCCAATCATCAAATGGCCTTCAATTACTTCAATAGGTTGGTTGGCCTCATTTCTTGCCTCTTCTATATCTTCTATAATAAAAGCATCAATACCTTTAACTAAAGCGTGGGTAATTCTTTCCTGAAGCGGATTTTCCCTCCAGGACATATCTATTTTATTTTCTCTTTTCGAACCGACTACTGTTTCAGCAAGATTAAGTAAGCGCTCGGTTGCATCGTCCCGGCGATCCAGGATCACATCTTCCACGTGCTCAAGCAGGTCTTTGGGAATTTCATCATAAACCTCCAAAAGAGAAGGGTTCACAATTCCCATATTCATCCCGGCCTTGATCGCATGATAAAGAAACACCGAGTGCATTGCTTCCCGCACCGGATTATTCCCGCGGAAGGAGAAGGAAACATTGCTCACTCCCCCGCTCAAACTAACGTGCGGCAGATTCTCTTTCACCCAGCGAGTGGCTTCAATATAATCTATCGCATTTCTTTTATGTTCATCCATTCCGGTTCCCACGGGGAAAATATTAAGATCGAAAATGATATCCTCAGGAGGGAATTTCACTTTATTCACCAAAAGATTATAGGAACGTTTTGCAATTTCAATGCGTCGCTCAAAATTATCGGCCTGGCCAACCTCATCAAATGCCATTACGATCACCGCAGCACCGTATCGTTTTATTTTTTTAGCATGGTCCAGAAATTCTTCTTCACCTTCCTTTAGGCTGATGGAATTTACCACGCATTTCCCCTGCACCACTTGAAGTCCGGCTTCGATAATCTCCCATTTTGAGCTGTCTATCATTATAGGAACACGGGCGATATCGGGTTCGGCGACGATCAGGTTAAGGAATTTCACCATCGCTTCTTTACCTTCAATAAGGCCATCGTCCATATTGATATCGATGATCTGTGCCCCATTCTCCACCTGCTCCCTGGCCACTTCCAGCGCCTCTTCATACTTCTCTTCTTTTATCAGGCGCAGGAATTTTTTTGAACCGGCTACATTGGTGCGTTCCCCAACATTTATGAAATTACTTTCGGGAGTGATGATTAAAGGTTCTAACCCGGATAATCGTAATGCTCTTTTTTCTACCATAATCTATACGTTTTCCGGAGTTCTTGATTTTTCAATCGGCCTGGGCTTATAATCTTTGGCGATTTCGGCAATTGCCCTGATATGATCTGGCGTTGTGCCGCAGCAACCTCCCAGGATATTTACAAGTCCTTTTTCTAAGTATTCCCTTATTTGATTTGCCATTTCTTCTGCATCCTGGTCGTATTCCCCAAAAGCATTTGGTAATCCGGCATTTGGATACGCCGAAACTCCCGATTTTGCATAGCGGTTCAATACTTCCAAATGGGGCGTGAGTTGTTTTGCCCCCAGGGCGCAATTAAATCCTACACTTAGAAGCGGGATATGGGAAACCGAGATCAAAAAAGCCTCTGCCGTTTGCCCAGAAAGGGTTCTCCCCGAAGCATCGGTAATGGTGCCACTCACCATTATAGGAATCTCTACTCTGAGCTCCTCCTTTAGCTCCTCAACAGCAAAAAGAGCAGCTTTAGCATTTAGGGTATCAAAAACCGTTTCTATCAGCAGGATATCCACGCCACCTTCAATTAAAGCTCTGGCCTGCTGCTTGTAAGCCACCCGAAGTTCTTCGAAAGAAATTGCCCTGAAGCCGGGATCGTTCACATCTGGCGACATACTGGCGGTCTTATTGGTTGGGCCAATTGCTCCTGCTACAAAACGGGGCTGATCGGGATTTTCAGCGGTGACTTCTTCTGCTACTTTTTTGGCGATTCTGGCCGACTCGTAATTCATCTCGTAAACCAGTTCTTCCATCTGGTAATCGGCCATCGCTATGGTAGTGCCGGAAAAAGTATTGGTTTCCACGATATCTGCACCGGCTTCAAAATATTTTCGATGAATGGCTCCGATTGCTTCAGGTTGAGTAAGCGATAGGAGATCATTATTACCCTTTACCGAAACCGGCCATTGAGCGAACCTTTTTCCGCGGAAATCTTCTTCCGTGAATTGATATTCCTGAAGCATAGTGCCCATAGCACCGTCAAGAATGAGTATTTTTTTTGTGAGTTGTTCTTCTAATTTTGACATATTACCGTAATAAATCATTATCAAAAAAAGAAGCAGGAAAAGAATCTTTGTGTTATCTATCTTCGACAATGCGAAGTAGAAGTTAGCACCTTCTCCCATTACAGGAGGGTTGCCAAGGTTTCAAAGGGTCTATTCCCTCCACCTTTCTTGATAACGATGTGTAACTAATGAACTTGAGCCCGCAAATATCGGGCATACTTAAGCGATTTCCAAAGAATTGAATTCTTTTTAAGCTTATTTTATTTTTTCTCCGTTTAAGCTGATAGAATAGGTAATTTCAGCTGCTTTTTCCAGCATCTTTGAAACTGAACAATATTTATCCATTGAGAGTTCTACCGCCCTGATGGCCTTGGCTGCAGGTGCATCTCCCTGAAGAATAAAGTGCAAGTGGATACCTTTAAAAACATTCGGAATAGCCCCATCTTCCCTGAAACCTTCTACTTCCACTTCAAGATCATCCAGTTCAATCTTTTGCTTTTTGAGGATCATTACCACATCTATACTACTGCAACCTGCAAGTCCCCGCAGTAAAAGATCCATTGGGCTGGCTCCCTGCGGATTTTCTACCGATTTATTATCGAGGTAAACCACATCCCCTCGCTCGTTGGTAGTTTCAAAGCGGTAATCTTTGTTTATGCGTTTCAGATGAATTTTCATAGCAATCAAATTTCAGCAAATGTAAAAAAAGCTCCCGAAACAGGGAGCTTTTAGTTTTAATTCAATTTATGTAATATTACCTCTTGCCTTACTTCAATAACTGAGCAATCAGACATGCAATCCACACTCGCGGTTCGACAAAACTTTGGTAGGATCAAAATACTTAAATTCGTTAGGCAGTCCATGCTCTTTTAGATATTCATCAAGTTTCTCATCACTCCAATGATAAAACGGACTCACTTTAAGAATCCCATCTTTGCTATAGCTCAAAATACCAATACTGTCGCGAAATGAAGTCTGGCCCTTTCGTAAATTTGTAAACCAAAGCTCAGGTTTTTGCTCTTTCATGGCACGTTGAAATGGCTCCAGTTTTACCTGTTTTGTAAATTCATCATGCTGAGAAGAGTTAACTTCCGGAATTCCACCGAAATATGCATCCCTGTAAGCCGCTGTTTGCTGTGGTATGTAAAGTTTTACATTTAGATTCAATTGTTCTGTTACCTGAGCGGCGTGCTTGTATGTTTGAGGCGTATTATAACCGGTATCACACCAAATCACCTTTAAGCCAGGTTCCACCCGGGTTACCGCATGTAAAATTGCGGCTTCATAGGGCCGAAAATTGGTGGTTACTACAGGATTTTCGGCTTTTGTAATTATCCATTGTATGATTTCGAAAGGATGAAATGTCTGGAACTTTTCGTTAAGTTCATCTAACTGGGTTTGAGTAAATTTTTTCATATTATCCCTTTAATGTTATAATTTTCCGGGCACTGATAATATTTTATACTGAGACCTTTTATCAATCCGGGAATTATGTTTTTAAATCCTATTAAACTACTAGGATTTAGAGCAAAAATAAAATTAAAGCTTTTATTTCACCAATTAATTCAAGGTAAAATTAAATCACTTAGGATTATTTCTTTACCCTGCTAAGATCGGCCAGCGTGTTTTCTCCAAAAACTTTTAGCATACTATCCCTAACCTGGATCATAAGAGCATGTACTGAACAGGTTGATTCATGAGGGCAGTCTTCACATTTTTCGTAATAATTCAGGCTAACGCACGGCAGCATAGCAATGGGACCTTCCAACACCCTGATCACAGCGGTCATTTTGATTTCCTCAGGTTCCTGAATAAGATGATAACCACCACCTTTGCCTTTCTTTGAGCCTAAGAAACCCGATTTCCGAAGGCTTAATAAAATACTTTCCAGAAATTTAAGGGAGATGTTCTCACTCTTTGCTATCTCGGCGGTTTGCACTGGTTTTTTGCCTTCGCGTAAAGCAATGTACACTAAGGCCTTAATGCCGTATTTGGTCCTTTTTGATAGCATGCCACGAAGATAATCAAATATTAATTTTAGTCTTCGTCTTTTGCAGTCCTCTTATGCTGAAATCTTCGATCTTAAATACTTTTTAATGCCTGATCCAGATCGGAAATTATATCCTCCGTATGTTCAAGACCAACGGAAATACGCACGAGCCCGGGGGTGATTCCAGCTTCCAGACGGTCTTCATCACTTAATTTGCTGTGGGTAGTTGAAGCGGGATGCGTAACTATGCTTCGGGTATCTCCCAAATTGGCTGATCTCGAACAAAGTTTTATCGCATCAATAAATTTTCTTCCCGCTTCTATTCCGCCTTTGATTTCAAAAGCAATAATATTCCCCCCGGCTTTCATCTGCTTTTTGGCAATCTCATACTGCGGATGTGATTTTAGAAAGGGATATTTCACCTTCTCAGCGTTCGACTGGTTTTCTAAAAATGTAGCCACCTTTAAGGCATTTTCACAATGCCTGTCTAAACGCACGGAGAGAGTTTCGAGGCTCTTGGACAGCACCCAGGCGTTGAAGGGTGACAAGGCCGGCCCAGTATTTCTTGAGAATAGATAAATCTCCCTGATCAAATCGGCTTTTCCCACGGTCACTCCGCCTAAAACGCGCCCCTGGCCATCAATTAATTTTGTAGCCGAATGTATCACCAAATCTGCCCCGAATTTTATTGGATTTTGCAAATATGGAGTCGCGAAACAATTATCGATAATCAAAATAAGATCGTGCTTTTTGGCAATCTTCCCCAGTAATTCCAGGTCCAGGATTTCCACCCCGGGATTGGTAGGACTTTCCGCAAAAATAATTTTTGTTTCCGGCCTGATGAGGCCTTCGATCTTTTCTACTTCATTTACGTTGAAATAGCTGTGAGAAATATTCCACTTAGGGAAAAACTTAGTAAACAAACTATGCGTGGAACCAAAAACCGCCCTTGCCGAAATAATATGGTCGCCGCTGTTAAGCAAAGCCGCAAGAGTAGAAAACACAGCACTCATTCCGGTAGCAAAAGAAAACCCGGCTTCAGCGCCTTCCATCTTTGTGATCTTCTCTACAAATTCTGAAGTATTGGGATTTGTAAACCTACTGTAAATATTGCGTTCTTTTTCTTCAGAAAATGATGCTCTCATATCTTCGGCGTCTTCAAAAACATAACTTGAAGTGAGGTACAGCGGCGTGGAATGCTCCAAAAACTGGGTACGCTCTGTTTGCGTTCTTATAGCTTCGGTTTCAAAATGCATTTTGTTATTTTCTAAAGTTTTCTAATTCAATCTTTGACATAATTTCAGCACATCGCTCACAAGGCCACGCGCAGTTACCGCCGCCCCGGCCCCGGCACCCTGGATCACTAATGGCTGATTTCCGTAGGATTCGGTATAAATTTCAAAAATATTATCAGCGCCTTTAATTTGGCCCAGGGCACTATCTCTGGGTTCTGAAATGAGTTTGGCCTCCAGACTTGCCTTTCCCACTTTTATCTCCCCAACATAACGTAACACGTGATTTTTTTTCTGATTTTTTCTTCGTGTATCAAAGATTTCATCCAATTCTGAAATTCGAAGATTAAACTCTTCTGCGGAAGTCTTTCCATTTAGTTTATCGGGAATAAGCGACTGAATTTTCACTTCCTTAAACTCCCTTTTCAGCTGAAGTTCTCTCGCCAGAATAAGCAGTTTTCGACCTACATCATTCCCGGAAAGGTCTTCCCGGGCATCAGGTTCAGTATATCCCAATTCCCCGGCTTTTTTGAGCACTTCCGAAAACTCTGATTCAGATTCCGAAAAGCTATTAAAAATATAGCTCAGGGAACCCGAGAAAACCCCACGGATTCTGGTTACTTTCTCTCCGGCCTGATGTAAGCCCTGCACTGTTTGCACTATCGGAAGGCCTGCGCCAACATTCGTTTCGTAGAAAAAATGTTTTTGATGCACCTCAAGTTCCTTTCTCAATTCAGTATAAAATTCATCGGAAAGTGTATTGGCAACCTTATTCGCGGCCACAAGATTAAAGCCGTTTCGAACAAGTTCGGGATATTTCAGCACCAAATCTTTACTGGCAGTAGCATCTACAGCGATAAGATTCTCCAGTTTATTTTCACTGCTGAATTGGATTATTTCCTCCAGGTCACTAGCTTTCGAAGAATTATCCAGTTCCTCCTTCCAGCTTTGATCTATGCCTTCAGTTTTAAAAAGTCCTCTTCGGGAATTAGTAATCACAGGAATCTTTACCGATATCCCCAACTCATTCTCCCATTTATCTTTATTCTCAAGGAGCTGAGATATTAGCGTGCCGCCTACATTACCTACTCCAAACAAGATGATGTTTACTTTTTTCATTTTCAATTTTGTTGGTTTTAAATACAGGTTTTAAAAACCGGGCGAGTTGGGAGTTTTCGATAAGGAAAGCATCGTGCCCGTGAATTGATTTTATTTCGTGGATACTCACATTGGGTTTAACCAGGGAAAGCTCCACATAGGTTTCCCAGTTTTCTTCCGCCAGGAAAAACCAGTCGGAATTCACAGTGATTATGTGAATATTTCCTTCGATTCTCTTCGCAGTTTCCAAATAGTTTTCACTGCCGTTGCTGATATCAATTGTAGTTAGCAAATGATTCATCAGCTTATAGGAGGCCAGTTGAAAGCGTTCCTCCAGTTTATCGCCGTGGTACTGTAACCAGCCTTCTACTTTGTAACAGGGCTTTTCATCTTCCCTGGAGCGATTGAACTTTTTAGCTAAGGATTGCGGAGTGCGGTAAAAGGTCATCGCGTGCATTCTTGCGTCTTTAACCGGTTCAACAGAATTATTAAGAATTTGCTCCTGTACTTTGCAGTTTGCCAGCACCCAATCGGTTGCTTTATAATCCGTAGCGATGGGAATTATGTTTTCAGCCAGAAGAGGTTTTAAAGCGGCAAGTTCCCAGGCCAAAGCTCCGCCAATAGAACCGCCAATTATAGCAAAAAGCTTACTGATCCCTAATTTTTCCAGAGCTAAAGCTTGTAGCTGCGCCACATCCCGAAGTCTGAAGTCTTTATAATTTTCTGTCAGATCTTCTTTTTTTCCGCTGAAACCATTGCCTGGAATATTAAAAGCCAAAACGGAATACAGGTCGGTATCTATAGTTTTTCCGGGCCCCACGAGTCCGCCCCACCAACCATTTTCACCGGTGACCTGGGAATTTCCGGTTAAGGCATGATTTACCAGCACCACCGGTGCCAGCCCGGCAGGTTGTCCAAATTGCTGAAAGCACAGATGAATATCCTGAATTCCCCCTGCGGAATTTTTAAAGTTTTTTATACAGATCTCCTGAAGCATATTTTTCCTTTTTAGAAAGGCGGTGAGGGAAAAGTCTTAACCTGGCTGCTTTTCCCTTCGCCTTCCAACCAACAAATGATTATACCAATGCTATTTTCTTGATTTTAGAAAATGCTTCTTTCAGATCGTTCTTTAGATCGTCAACATCCTCGAGCCCAACTGAAAGTCTGATGAGATCTTGTGTGACGCCCGTAGTCGCCTGCTGTTCTTCGCTTAATTGCTGATGCGTGGTACTTGCCGGATGAATGATAAGGGATTTAGTATCACCAATATTGGCCAATAATGAAAATAATTTGGTTTCATCGGCAACCACTCGTGCAGATTGGTAACCCCCTTCTACCCCAAAGGTAACGACTCCGCTTTGTCCCTTCGGAAGATATTGCTGGGCCAGTTTGTAATATTTACTGTTTTCCAGTCCCGGATAATTTACCCATTTTACTTGCGGTTGCTCCTGAAGCCATTTGGCAAGTTCCAGCGCATTTTCACTATGCTGTTTGATGCGTATCTCCAGGGTTTCCAGCCCCTGAATGATCTGAAATGCATTAAACGGACTCAATGCCGCACCATGATCTCTTAGTCCTTCAATGCGCACTTTAGCGATAAAAGCAGCTTCTTTCAGAGCTTCATGGTAAACAAGTCCGTGGTATCCGGGAGAAGGCTCGGTAAATTCAGGGAACTTGCCGTTTGCCCAATCAAATCTTCCGGCGTCAATTATCGCTCCGCCCAGGGCAGTGCCGTTTCCGTTTATGTATTTGGTAAGCGATTCAATCACGATATCGGCACCGTGTTCTATGGGTTTTAAAAGCGACGGGGTTGCCACGGTATTATCTACGATAAAAGGCACCTTAAATTCTTTGGCTTCTGCAGAGATCGCTTTAAGATCTAAAACATCAAGTTTTGGATTACCAAGGGATTCCACGAAAAATGCCCGTGTATTTTCCTTTGCCGCTTTTGTGAAATTTTTCGGATTGGAAGGATCTACAAAAGTGGTGGTGATTCCGAATCTGGGTAAAGTAACGCTAAGCAGGTTGTAAGTACCGCCATACAAACTATTGGAAGCTACAATATGATCTCCGGATTTCAGCAAAGTAAGTAAGGTGGTATTAATCGCAGCAGTTCCCGATGCAGTCACCACCGCCGCTATCCCGCCTTCCAGTGCAGCAAGGCGTTGCTCCAGGATATCGTTGGTAGGATTATTAATTCGGGTGTAGATGAATCCCGGCTCGGCCAGAGAAAAAAGATCGGCGGCATGCTGGGAATCCTTAAAAACATAGGAAGTAGATTGGTATATTGGAACAGCTCTGGTTCCGGCGTTGGCCGCCACATCGTGACCGGCATGTAAGGCGTTGGTTGAAAATTTTTGAGTACTCATGATATTAGTTTTTTAAAGTTTTAATTCTGATTCTGGATTTCCGCCTGCGCGGAAATGACTATGGATTAAATGAAAAGTCCCCCTGGTTTTTTGCTATTGCCAGGGGGACTTGAATTGAACTTTAAACAAACTAAGTTAAATCCGTTTCTGACAATAGCATTTCATGCGCATAGACATACACATCATCATAATGGGCATCATCATATTTTTTGCTATTGACAGATTATTGATCATTATTTTATTTTTTTTCGTCCTTCCCGCGGAGGTGGGAATCCATTCTCTTTTTTATTTTTCTCTTTTTAGGTTTCCGCCTTCGCGGAAAGGACCTGCTTTATTTTGATTTCCGCCTTCGCGCAAATGACAAATTGTGATATAAAAAAAGCCGCTGCGGTGGCAGCGGCTCTATGCAAATATCTTTTCAGTTTTATGCAATAGTGTGCGCTGCGGAGGCTTTCCACATCATCATACACATCATATTGCAAATAAACTTGTACATTTCGTTGTTTTATTGGCTACAAAGATAAGGGCGCTTTTTTTTAATATCCAAAACCTGACTCCATTTTTATGAATAATTTATTTTGAAGTATAAAAAATTCAGAATTCAGAATTTAAAAAAGCAAACACTGGGATTATCTCATTTTAAACTTCATTTCAGCCCTCTTAAGAAGAAAATAAATTTAAAGCTTACCTTCTAACTTATTTTTATACATTTGTAGCCGATAATTTAAAGGGAAGGATTTGACTGATTGCAACCCTGAATACATTAAGGTGTATTGAAAAATGCTAAAGCAGTAATACTACTCCTCTTAGCTTTCCACGTCAAATCTTACCCGTAATTCTATAATATATTTAAAGAAATATGGCATATCTATTTACTTCTGAAAGCGTTTCTGAAGGACACCCCGATAAAATCGCCGACCAAATAAGCGATACCCTTTTAGATAATTTTCTGGCTTTCGATCCAAATTCCAAAGTTGCCTGTGAAACTCTGGTAACCACCGGGCAGGTTGTTCTTGCCGGCGAAGTTCGCAGCGAAACTTACCTGGATGTTCAAACAATAGCCCGCGACGTTATTAATGATATTGGTTATACTAAAGGTGCTTATAAATTTAGCGGAGATTCCTGTGGAGTAATCTCTCTTATCCACGAACAATCCCAGGAGATCAATCAGGGAGTGGATCGGGATAAAAAGGAAGAACAAGGTGCCGGAGACCAGGGGATGATGTTTGGCTACGCGACCAGCGAAACTGAAAACTACATGCCGCTGGCATTAGATATCTCTCACAAGATCCTTATTGAACTTGCGAAAATAAGACGTGAAGGAAAGGAAATGACCTACCTGCGTCCAGATTCCAAAAGTCAGGTGACCATTGAATACAGCGATGATAATATTCCGCAGAAAATTGTAGCCATAGTGGTTTCCACTCAGCACGATGAATTTGATGAAGATGATGACAAGATGCTGGCCCAAATTAAAAAGGACATTATCGAGATCCTTATCCCAAAAGTAAAAGAGCAGCTACCTGAATATGTTCAGAAATTATTTAATAAGGATATTACCTATCACATTAATCCAACCGGAAAATTCGTGATCGGTGGTCCCCATGGCGATGCAGGATTAACCGGCCGAAAGATCATCGTAGATACTTATGGTGGTAAAGGTGCCCATGGTGGTGGTGCTTTTTCGGGAAAAGATCCAAGTAAGGTAGACCGCTCTGCAGCATACGCTGCCCGGCATATCGCAAAAAATTTAGTTGCCGCAGGCCTGGCCGATGAGGTATTGGTACAGGTTTCTTACGCCATTGGAGTGGTGGAACCTACTTCCATCTTCGTAGATACTTACGGAACTTCAAAAGTTGATCTCAAAAACGGAGAAATCGCCAAAAAAGTAGCCGAGATCTTTGATATGCGCCCGGCAGCTATTGAAGAACGCCTAAAACTTCGGAACCCAATTTACCGCGAAACCGCCGCTTATGGCCACATGGGAAAAGAACCGAGAACCGTAACCAAAGTTTTTGAGAGTCCATACAATGGCAGGGTAACCCGTGAAGTAGAACTCTTCACCTGGGAAAAACTGGATTATGTAGATAAGGTAAAAGAGGCTTTTAATTTATAAACCGGAAGCTCACCATATAAAACCCCGCAGAAGTTAAAACTGCGGGGTTTTTCTTTTTAAATTAGAAGAAACTGCATTTAAACTTTGGAAGAATGTTTGCTTCTTCTTTTTTCAGCTCTACCACTCTCCATCAATTTTTTGAATTCCTTAAGGTCCTTTTTTACAAGCTTTTCAAATGCGGGATTGACGAGTTTTGCTGCAAAACCTCCGGCGGCTCCTGCCGGTGGCTTATAAGTAATTGTGGTTTCCACAATAGTACCTCTACCTTTAGGGTCGATCTCAAACCTTACTTCCCCGGAATTATCAATTTCTGATCCAGGTAAAGATCTCCACATTAATAAATGATTTGTCCTTTCCTGAATTATTTCGGCATCCCATTCAATCGTACCTAAGCCTCCCGGAATTTTAGCTGTCCATTCAGATCTATTATTTCCAATTTCCCTTACTTCTTTTATGTGACTCATAAAATTAGGCAGATTCTCCAGGTTTCTCCAGTATGCATATAATTTTTCCCTGGGTTGGTTAATGGTCGCTTTACTGGTTGCAGTTACACTTCTGCTGCTACTCTTATTAGAGCTTCCCATTCCTTTGGCACCTTTGTATAACAATGCCCCGCCAACAACTGCACCTAGTACACCTAAAATACCCTTTTTGTTTTCACGAATTGTGGAGAGCCAGTCTCCCTGTTTATCGTGATCCCGGTTTTTAGAAGTCCACTTTTTTGCTTCGCTACTGGATTCAGATCTTTTCTTGTTAGACAAATTTTTGTCATACGCCTGGTTACCTGTTTCAGTTCTCCCTGAATTTGAAACATTTCTCTTATCAAAATCGCTGCCTCTTTCAGATCCTTTTGAATTTCCTACGTTAGTTTTCTTCTCATTTTCTGGTTCCATGTCTTTTCATTTTAATTTTTAATTACATAGGCTTAATTTACGACACAAACCTTTTCACTAGATTTATAACATGCTAAAGTTTACTAAATTAGCTGTGGTTTCTAAAAAACCAAGGGTTTTCCCCTATTCTTTAAAATTTGCTATTTCTCAAAATTGATCTTTATTTTTTCCTTCAGGAATTTAATATTTGAAAAGCTAAGACTGCTACTGCCGATCCTGTCTACTTCAACCAATATCCCTTATTGGTCCGCCTGGCGAAAATATGTTTGTACAATTGCTAAAAAAGATGTGGATTTTAGTCAATTCTTCGGAAAGCTTTAACAACCGGACGCAGTTTTAATTCCTAATTTTAAATTCCAACCAATCCCACACTAGATGTCCATTTTTAAAAATGTTCGCGACACCTTCAGGCTCCTGAAGTCGGTTGATATGGATCAACTGGCAAAGATCAACCAGCAAATAGATCTTTCCGAAGCTATGAAAGCTTTGGGCACGCTGGATGAACACCAGCTCAAAGGCCTGATGAAAATGTTAAAAACCAAACGTAAAAAAGCTCAAAGTGACTTACCTCCCATAGATGGTGATTTTTACAATCTCGCTCTTAAACTAAGTGAAGAGCAGCGGGAACTCCAGATGAAAGTCCGGAATTTCATGGAAGACGAGGTGAGACCATTAGTGAACGATCACTGGAACCGGGCCAAATTTCCATTTGAGATCATAGATAAATTCAAAAAACTCAATATTACCGGCGTGCCATATAAAGGTTACGGCTGCCCCAATCTTCCGTTTTTAATGGAAGGCATCATCGCCCAGGAAATTGCCAGGGTAGATGTTTCCATCTCCACTTTTTTCGGAGTTCATAGCGGACTTGCTATGGGTTCGATTTACCTCTGCGGAAGCGAGGAACAAAAACAGGAATGGCTCCCACCTATGCAAAAACTGGAAAAAATTGGCGCCTTTGGTCTAACAGAACCAAATGTTGGTTCGGGAGTAGCGGGCGGCCTGGAAACCACCTGTAAATTTGATGGCGAGAACTGGATTATTAACGGTCAGAAAAAATGGATAGGTAATGCCACTTTCGCCGATGTGATCGTGATTTGGGCCAGGGACGAAGATTCCAATCAGGTGAAAGGTTTCTTAGTGCGAAAGGAAAATCCCGGTTTTAAAGCCGAGAAAATGGAAGATAAGATGGCGCTGCGCATAGTTCAGAACGCGCTTATAACCTTAACCGATTGTAAAGTCCCGGAGAGCGACAGACTTCAAAAGGCCGACAGTTTTAAAGATACCGCCAAGGTTTTGCGGATGACGCGCGCCGGAGTGGCCTGGCAGGCCGTTGGCTGTGCTCGTGGCGCTTATGAAAGTGCATTAAAATACACCCGAAAACGGGAACAATTTGGCAGGCCAATCGCTTCCTACCAATTAATTCAAGACCACCTTGTAGAAATGCTATCCAATCTCACGGCTATGCAAACCCTGGTTTTCCG
>DATISX010000141.1:0-3069 GCA_035468275.1 Salegentibacter sp. | reverse complement strand
ATTTGAGGATAATTTACTTAATAAAAACCAGCTATGGCAATTATAATAACAGATGAATGTATAAACTGCGGGGCATGTGAACCGGAGTGTCCCAATACGGCTATATATGAAGGAGCAGATGATTGGCGTTTTGCCGACGGTACAGACCTTGATGGCAATGTAATTTTGCCCAACGGGCGTAGTGCAAATGCAAATGAAGCTCAGGAACCTATAAGTGATGAAATATATTATATAGTGCCCGATAAGTGTACCGAATGCACAGGTTTTCACGACGAACCACAATGTGCTGCGGTTTGTCCAGTAGACTGTTGTGTGCCGGATGAAGACAATGTTGAAACGGAAGAAGAATTACTTGCAAAACAGAGATTTCTTCATTCTGAAGGTTCTGCTTTAAGATAATAATTTATCTCTTATAAATATGCCCTCGATAAGTCCAATCTTATTGAGGGCATATTTTTTTTCTCATTTTTATTTTAAACTTTTTTCAGATAGATCACACCCATAGGCGGCAGAGTAAGTGCCACTGAATTGTCCTGTCCGTGCAATCGCATGGAAGAAGAATTAATAACCTCTGGGTTCTTCACATTACTTCCTCCGAATTTCCTGTCATCTGAATTATAAATTTCTTTCCATGTTCCTTCTGAAGGCACACCTATTCTGTAATTCTCACGAGGAATAGGGGTTAAGTTGCAAATCACAAGAATTGTGTCTTTTGCATTGTTTCCCTTCCGTAAAAAACTCATAATACTGCTATCCCGGTCGTTGAAATCTATCCATTCAAATCCTTCCGGATCAAATGCCTTTTCATAAAATGCAGGTTCCCCTCTATAGATCCGGTTTAGAGCTGTAATTGTTTCCTGCATTTCTTTATGAGGTCCCTCTTCGGTAAGGTGCCAGTCAAGACTGGTGTCATGGCCCCATTCCTCGATTTGTGCAAATTCAGCTCCCATAAATAAGAGTTTAGTCCCGGGGTGAGCAAACATATAGGAATATAATGCCCGAAGATTTGAGAATTTATTCCATTGGTCCCCCGGCATTTTATTCAGCAGAGATTTTTTTCCGTAAACCACTTCATCATGGGAAAGTGGAAGCATAAAATTCTCTGTGAATGCGTAATTGGTGCTGAAAGTTATGCTATCCTGGTGATGTTTTCTATGCACAGGATCTTTTTTGAAATACTCCAGAGTGTCATGCATCCATCCCATCATCCATTTCATTCCAAATCCAAGACCTCCCATAAAAGTTGGTTTCGATACCATAGGCCAGGCAGTAGATTCTTCAGCAATTGTCATGGTATCGGGAAATTCAGAATATACCACCTCGTTGAACTGTTTTAGAAAACTTATAGCCTCCAGATTTTCATTCCCTCCATGTTCATTGGGTTGCCATTCCCCATGTTTCCTTGAGTAATCCAGATATAACATAGATGCTACAGCATCAACCCTTAATCCATCTGCATGAAATTTATCCAGCCAAAACAAAGCATTGCTTATTAGAAATGAGCGAACCTCGTTCCTTCCATAATTGAAAATGTAGCTTTGCCAGTCTGGATGAAACCCTTTTTGAGGGTCTTCATGCTCATAGAGAAAAGTTCCATCAAAATAATGGAGCCCGTGCAGGTCAGACGGGAAGTGGGAGGGAACCCAGTCAAGAATTACCCCAATACCTGTCTGGTGTAAGGCATCTATTAGGCTCATAAATTCCTGCGGATTTCCAAATCTGCTGGAAGGAGCAAAATATCCGGTTACCTGGTAACCCCAGGATCCAAAAAATGGATGCTCCATAACGGGCATGAACTCAACATGGGTAAAGCCCATTTTTTTAAGGTATGCCGGAAGTTGAGTGGCCAGTTCCTTATATGTCAAAGACCTGTTTGCATCCTCAGGCACTCGTTTCCATGAACCTACATGCAATTCATATACAGAAACCGGTTTTGCTTTTCCTGCTTTTATTTTACGCTGATTAAGCCATTCTTCATCATTCCAGTCCGATTTCAGGTCCCATACAACTGATGCCGTATTTGGGGGAACTTCCCACATGAATGCAAAAGGATCACCTTTTTCTGCCTCGTAACCGGAATTAGATTGTATAAAATACTTATATAAACTTCCCTGTTTTGCTTCGGGAATAAAGACTTCCCAGATCCCGGATTCATCCGGTCGTGATTCCATGGGATTGGCCATTTTCACCCAGTTATTGAAATCTCCTATTACTGAAACATGTTTTGCATTAGGAGCCCAAACGGCAAAATAAACCCCGGTTGTTCCATTATGGTTCATTAAATGAGAGCCGAATTTATTATATAGATGAAAATGTCTTCCTTCTTTAAATAAATGCACGTCATAATCTGAAATTAAGGACATGTCCTTAAAAGATTTTTCCTGCGATTTTTCCTGGGATTTATTCTTAATGCGTTTAAATGATTCCTGGATCTTTTCAGATTTTTCCCGCAGATCCTCGGGTGAAATGAATTTATCCACCAATTTGTTTACCTGCTCAATTTCCGGTGAAAACTTATTTTTTGCTTTCTTTATTGACTTTTTAATATCATCCTCATCAGGCAGGAATTCCATTGCTGTTTTAGTGATCTCAGCACGCGTTTCTTCATCGGGGAAGAACTTTTCGGCCATCCTTGCCGCTGTAGACATTGCCATATTTTTAAGGTCTTCGCCTATCGTAGAATCTTCGCTCTCAACATTGTGCTCTTTGGTTTTTTTGCCACTACCCTTAACTTCCGGACCCGGAGAGATATTTTCTTTCCCTTTCTTCCCTGAGGCCGGTGTATCTTCTTTAAATCTGCCTTCCTGAGCTGAAGAGGAGGTATGCTCCTGAAATTTATTAGCTCTATGATCTTTTTGAGTACTTTCCTTGATACTGCTCGTTTTAGGCGAACTTTCAGATGATGGAGTATGCTCAGGTAAATTTATTTTCTCCTGTGAATTTTGTGAATTTCCGAAATCTTGCTTATTTCCTGCTTCTTCTCGGGCAGCCTCAGAATTCTTATTATCAAATCTGCCTTTTGAAGGCCCCGAGTTCTTCGCAGGTTCTTTAATCTTTGCGGTAGTTTCA
>DATISX010000140.1:0-1769 GCA_035468275.1 Salegentibacter sp. | reverse complement strand
CACGGCAAATATGCTTGTGGAAAACAGGCCTACGTCGGTTTCAGATACATAAAAACTTTCAAGATAATTGATGCTCGTATCTATAATTCCGCTGCCCAGAAACACCAGTAAAGGAAAAATCAGGTTTTTCTTTTTGATCTTCAGGCCATCTTTTTTCTTGATAGAACTTAGGTAAACGGCGGCTAATGCCAGGACGATACCTAGAATTTTCAGGAAACCCGTGCTTTCATTGTAAATAAAAATTCCGAAGAAAACCGGCAAAGCTACAGACATTTTAGAGGCGATGGCAACTACGGTCATCCCACTGCGTTGGGTGGTGAGCGCAGCCAGGTAAAAAACACTGATGAACAATGCTCCCAGAAAAAGAGAACCCCAAACCCATGTTTCCGAAGGAATTCTTATCAGGTCATCGGTACTTTCAATAAAACCTACAAAACCCACTGTACAGGCAATAAAATAATTCACGATAATGGCCTGCAGGGTGTTTACCTCATATTTTTGATAGAGTTTAAAGACCACAAAAATTATGGTGGAAGAGAGAATGCTTAGCAGCAAATAGATCAAAACAGTTCCTTTTTAGCGGTGAAAAGGTCTATCACATCTTCCCTGGTAGGTTCTATGTTCCAGGTGTAAATACCTAAGGCAGCGGCAGCCTCAGTATTTTCCCGGGTGTCGTCTATAAAAAGACATTCTTCAGGCTTTAAGCCGTGTTTTTTCAGCACAAATTCATAAATCTCTGCATCGGGTTTTCTATAATTTATTTCATGAGAGAGATAGAAGGCATCGAAACAGGCTTTAAAGTCTTCAAAAAAAGGAATGTTTTCTTTTACCCAATCAATATGTATTTCGTTGGTGTTACTTAAAAGAATAAGCTCGAAATCTTTTTCTTCGGAAAGCTTTTTGAGAAACTGATAACGGTATTCGGGAAAATCTATTAAAATGGCGTTCCAGGAACTCACAAAGTTCTCATCTTCCAGTTGCTCGAATTCCTCCTTATAGGTCTTTATAAATTCTTCTGAGCTTATTAATCCCTTCTCATATTCCCGGTTGAGTTCCTCGAGCTCTTCAGTAAGTTTTTCGATTTCATGTTTACGAAGCTCCCGAAAGGTAGCGGGCTTATCCAGGTTAATGAAAACATCTCCAAAATCGAAGATTATAGCTTTAATCATTGATATAGATTTTCAGGTTATCGTTCTTAATTGCTGTTTCTGAAATTAATTTTCCTGAAAAATCAGGTGCTTTAACTCCATTGCTTAACTGAATGCCTCCGGTAAAGACCCTGGCTTCATCCCAAAGTCCTGCCTCGATGAAAGTCTGAAGCGTCTTAGCTCCACCTTCGATTATCACCGATTGGATTTCGTGCCGATGTAAAACCTCACAAATCTGCCTGGGCAGGTCCCGGCTGAAATCTATAGCTTCAAAGATCAGGTTCTTATCAGAAGAAGATTTGTCATTTTTAGTTTCAGTAAAAACAATTGTTTTTACACTACCGTCAAACAAAGCGGAGTTTTTCTGAATCCTGAGATTTCGGTCCAAAACGATCCTCACTGGATCGGGACCCTCCCAGAGTCGGGTGTTGAGCTTTGGATTATCGGCCACCGCGGTTTGGGTGCCCACCATTATTGCTTGTTCTTCGCTACGCCACTTATGTACAAGTTGATTAGAATGCGGATTGGTAATCCAAACCGGTGCCCGTTTCTCCTGCATTTCAGGAGCGATAAATACATCCTGACTTTGGGCCCATTTTAAAATTATATAAGGGCTTTTTT
>DATISX010000139.1:0-10377 GCA_035468275.1 Salegentibacter sp. | reverse complement strand
ATTTGAAACAGCCAGGAGATTAATTCCCCTAGCAATAAAAATCCAAAGATGTAAAGTAAACTTTTCAGCATAAATGGCAGTCTTTATTCATACATATCCTGAATATCGGCATGATGTAACTCGACAAGGAATTCGGCTATTTGATCGGTGGTTTTTTCAAAAAATTGTTGGCCATTTTCGGCAGTGGCCTTTTTGGGATTGCCAACGCCTGTATCTTTTGTCACGCTGGTCCATGCTCGTTGAGAGGTCACCCAGCCTTCTTTGAGTCCGCGGATTTTAAAGGTCTTTGCAGCCCCATTTCCCGCTTCTTCGAGGGGAAGAACCAAATGTGGTGCTAAATGCATTACCGCTGCCGTCTCCAGTTCTCCCGCATGGTCTCCCGGCTCCTCGAAATACTCTTTTGCATCTGAAAGTTGCCACCAGTTAATCGCACAAACGAAAACTTCAGGATATTCCAAACTAAGCTCCCGAATCATCTGTTTAAAATTATTCCCGCCATGGGCATTCAGAATAACCAGTTTATGGATTTTATGTGCATCGAGCACCTGCACCACATCTTTTAAAACAGCATACTGAGTAGTAGGGTTCATATTCATACAAAGCTTCACATCCATCTGTCCCGTATTTACTCCAAAAGGGATAGTAGGCAGGACAATAGGCTTTGCATTTTGTTCCCAGGCTTTACGGGCAGCTTCAATAGCATTAGATTCCCCTAAAATATTATCGGTGGCATAGGGAAGGTGATAATTATGAGCTTCGGTAGCACCCCAGGGCAGGATAGCTACTGTATAATCTTCGTCTTTAACCTGTTTCCAATTGGTTTCAGCCAGTACATAGGGCCTGATTTTAATGCTCATTTTTTTAATTTTTAAGATTCAGAATCCATAAAAATAAGAAAACGGACAGGTTTCAGTCTTCCGAAGTAAAAGTAAATTCAAAAATAATTAGTCGAGAGTATCTTTTAGGTTTTTGGAATAATTTCGCCACTTTTCAATACAGTCCTGCATATCTTGCGGGATTTCGGTATTAAAACTCATTTCTTCCCCGGTTTCGGGATGAGTAAAGCCGAGCGTTTTTGCGTGAAGGGCCTGGCGCGGCAATATTTTAAAACAGTTCTCTACAAACTGCTTGTATTTTGTAAAAGTAGTTCCCTTGAGGATTTTATCTCCGCCGTAGCGTTCATCATTAAAAAGCGTATGCCCAATGTGTTTCATATGCACGCGAATCTGGTGCGTACGTCCTGTCTCCAATATACAAGCTACCAAAGTAACATAACCAAAACGCTCCAAAACTTTATAGTGCGTTATGGCAGGTTTCCCTTTAATTTCATCATCCCCTTCATAAACCGTATTCTGCAATCGGTTTTTAGGATGGCGGCCGATATTCCCTTCAACCACGCCTTCCTCTTCTTCCACATTCCCCCAAACCAGGGCTACATATTCCCTATCGCTGGTTTTGTCAAAAAACTGCTTAGAGAGGTGAGTCATGGCGTGTTCCGTTTTGGCTACAACCAGTAGGCCACTGGTATCTTTATCTATTCGGTGAACCAAACCTGGACGCTCACTGCTGTTGTTGGGTAAATTATCGAAATGGTAAATCAGGGCGTTAATCAGGGTGCCGCTGTAATTACCATGACCGGGATGCACAACCATTCCTGCGGGTTTATTGATTACCAGCAAGCTGTCATCTTCATAAACAATATCAAGTGGAATATTTTCCGGAGTAAGCAGAAATTCATAAGGCGGATGTTCAAACATCACCTGGACTATGTCTCCTGCTTTCACTTTGTAATTTTGCTTTACCGGCTCGTCATTAACGTAAATATTTCCGGTTTTTGCAGCTTTCTGAATTTTATTCCGGGTAGCATTTTCTATGAAATTCATCAGAAATTTATCCACCCGAAGTGGATTCTGACCAACTTTAGCTACAAATTTATGATGCTCATAGAGGGTTTCGTCCTGCTCTTCAATCTCGTTGTTCTCGTCTTCCTTATTCATTAAAATTCCAGTTCTTCCTCGTTAGCATCCTCTTCATCTTCATTTTCTTCCTCTGAATAACGGCCGGAGCCATCGCCCAAAACAAGATCTATTTTGGAAGTTTTCATAAGTTCGTCTCCTGCTTCTATTTTCCGGCCTTCATGTCTAAGTTCAAGAACCGCATCTTTGGCAATATCCGGTTTATAAGTGACGTCTCCAATTTCAAAACCAATGGAACGGAGCGTAGGCTCGGCCTGGCGTCGAGTTCTTCTTATTAGATCGGGAACCATTATTTTCCTGTATCCTGAAGGATTAAGAGTTAGGTATATCTTCCGGTTTTCTTTCACAAACTGCCCGGGTTCAGGGACCTGTTCTATTACCGAAAACCGTGGGAAGTCGGGATTAAAATTGGCTGAATCCAATATCTCATACCTCAAATCCATTGAAGAAAGGCGATCATCTACCTTTTCCAGGGACATTGTTGCAAGATCGGGCACTTCAATACGTTGTTCCTGGTTTGTTGAATAATCCAGCCATTTCAGCGCGAGAAAAGCGATTACGATAAGGGCCAATACAGCAAGCCCCAATTGAATTAAAAATGTTTTGCTGAAGATAAATTTAAATAATCCCATACATTTGTTTGTGAGCGACAAAGATATAAAACCCATGCATTTGGCGGCAGGCCTTAATCATGATATTTTTGTTTAACGAAAATAAACCCGAAAAATTGAAGATGAAGAAAAAAATCGCCATCGCAATGGGCGGATATTCCAGCGAATATCACATTTCCATTAATAGTGGTAATATGGTTTACAAACATTTAGACCGGGAGATTTATGAGCCCTACAGGGTGCATATTTTACAAAAAGGCTGGTTTGTGATAGATGAGAGTGACAATCCTTATCCCATCAACAAAAATAATTTCACGGTTAAAATTGGAGAGAAAACCATAAGTTTTGACTGTGTTTTTAATACTATTCACGGCACTCCGGGAGAAAACGGTTTGCTTCAGGCTTACCTGGAACTGGTGGGCATCCCTCAAACAACCTGCGGTTATTATCAGGCGGCGCTTACTTTTAATAAGAGAGACCTCATAAGCGTTCTAAAAGCCTACGGAGTAAAAGCAGCGACAAACTATTTTCTGAATAAAGAGGATAACATCAATACCACAGAAATTATTGATCGGGTAGGCCTCCCCTGTTTTGTAAAGGCAAATCGTGCCGGAAGCAGTTTCGGGATTACCAAAGTGAAAAAAGAGGAAGAACTTATCCCTGCTACTAAAATCGCATTTAAAGAGGACGAAGAAGTAATTATTGAATCCTTCCTGGATGGCACCGAGGTTTCGGTGGGAGTGATTACCTGGAAAGGAAAAGTACGCGCGCTCCCGGTGACCGAAATTATTTCTGAAAATGAATTCTTCGATTATGAAGCCAAATATCTTGGAAAATCCAAGGAAATCACCCCGGCAAATATTTCAGAAGAAGATACCAAAAAAGTTCAGGAAATCGCCAAATTGATCTATTCGAAGCTGAAAATGAAAGGATTCACACGATCAGAATTTATCTTTCATAAAGGGGAACCCTATTTTATTGAAATGAATACCACGCCCGGGTTGAGCCAGGCCAGTATTTTACCTCAACAAGCCCAGGCTGCAAAAATTAGCCTTACAGATCTTTATGGAAGCGCCGTTGAAGCAGCTTTAAGGTAAAGCTACTCTGGATTTTTAATTATATTTACGTGGTTTCCCGACTGCGCGGGAGGAAGTTGATATGGGATTTCCGTCTGCAAAGGAAAGAGAAAATTAGTTTCCCGCTGGAGTTTATCCCGACTTTTGGGAGGGGCGGGAAAGACAAAATTAGTTTCCCGCCTTCGCGAGAAAGACAAAATAATAATTATGAGAAAAGCTGTTTTTCCCGGGTCTTTTGATCCTTTAAGCCTTGGCCACACCGATATTATCGACAGGGCTTTGCCATTGTTTGAAGAGGTGATTTTGGCTATTGGCACAAATTCCAACAAGCATTATATGTTTTCCCTTGATGAAAGACTTCATTTTTTAAAGGAGACCTATAAGGATGAACCTAAAGTAAAAGTGATGACCTATAAAGGTTTGACTGTGGATTTCTGTAAAGAACAGGAAGCCGATTTTATTTTGCGAGGTATTAGAAATGTTCAGGACCTGGAATTTGAAAAAGCCATTGGCCAAACTAATTTCAAGATGTCCGGAATAGACACTGTATTTCTCATATCCTCTTCAGGGCATAGCCATATTTCCTCAACCGTAGTTCGGGATGTGATAAAACACGGTGGAGATTATGAATTCATGGTCCCCGATGTAGTTCGGAAATAAGCTCTAGAAAATATAATTTAGCTGTAATCCGCCGTAGTAATTTCTCGGGTTTCCGGGATAATAATATCTTGGAGCCGCACCACCAAATCCAACCGCATTAGTTAAAATACTAGCGGCATAGTGTTCATCAAAAACATTATTGATCCCAGTATACAAATTCAACTCAATATCTTTAATCACACCAAAAGACCAGGAAGCCTTTAGATCTACCACCTGATAATTATCGGAATATCCTGAATTTGCGTCATTCAAGGCTATTTCTCCCACTGCCCTGTACCCCGCAAATAAATCCAGGCCCGAATCGCTTTCCAGATTCATCCCTAAGTTAATTGTGGATTTTGGCACCCCCGGTAATTCGTTTCCTGAGAAATCCTGATCGTTATTTACAAATTCTTCAAATTCAAAAAAGTTGAACGCAGCATTAAAATAGGGTCTTGCCATAATTCCGGAAGTCAGGTTGAAATTATAATTTGCCAGAAACTCGAGTCCGTTGTGTGTTGTTTTTCCGGCGTTAAGCCCAATATATCGGTCTTCAGCTACGCGCTGCGCAACCAAAAGATCTTCAATCCTAATAGAATATGCTGAAAATTCGGTGTAAAGCCGATTGTTTAACCAATTCCCTTTAAAGCCAAGTTCGTAGTTGATTCCTGTTTCAGGTTTAAGCTCTGTGTTGATCTGTCCTTCCGGAGTTAAAGTTTCAGCAACCGTTGGAGTTGAGAAACCGTGGCTAATATTTGCGTAAAAATTCTTTCCGGGGCTAATTTCATAAGTGCTCCCTATTCGTGGCGAAAAAATAAGATCAAATTCATAATCTCCTGATTGATCTACATCATCTCCGGCGAAAAGATCATTCAGGCTATAACGCGTTGAATTAAAATTGAATCCTCCTTCAAGCTTCCATTTTTCGGTTAATTCAAAATTTATCTGGCCAAAGAAATTCGTGTAATTCCGGTCCTGCTCATTTCCGCTAAGGCGCTCGCCCATAACGCTACCCTGGTTTTCAAATTCCCGGAACAAATTTTCAAAGGTGGCCGTATTATACCATTCGTTGTAATATTCAGCTCCGAAACTCAGTTGAGATGGCTTTTTAAAAATCCTGGAATTTAGCTGAAACCTTGTACGGGCTCCCGCCGAAACCTGTTCTTCTTTTAAAATATCAAAAGGTCGCGGCTCATATCCGTTTCTGAAATTCAAATAGACACTTGTAGTATTGCTGAAATTTTCAGAAAAATAATGCTGATAAGATGCCCCAAGCAAACCCCGGTCATAAGATTCAAATCCGCGTGAAGCTTCCCAGTTAGCATCAGCACTACCTGGATTGTTCATGAAATCATTTTCATTAATCGAACTGGGAATATAGGCCTTAAGCTTAGTGAAACTGGCTAAAAGGGAAAGGTTGTTATTATCTGAAGTTTGAAGCCTGGCATTTACAAGGGCGGTTTGCCGGTTGTATTCCCCATTGTCACGATAGCCATCGCTGGTTAAATCGGTGTAATTTGCATGAATAGCAGTGTTCTGTGTAGCATGCATTGCCCCGACTACATTTTTTCTGGTATTAAAACTACCCATTTGTGATTTGAGCGAAGCTTCGGTTTTAGGTGATTTTGGAAGCGCGGAAAAAAGATTGATTGAACCTCCCAAACCGGCCCCGTAAACGCTGGAGCTTGGTCCTTTTATCACCTCGATGCGATCAAGACTTTCAGGATCAATATCATCCAGGGTAAGTTCACCTTCGGCGGTAGTAAGCGGTATTCCGTCAAAATAAGCCTGGATGCGGTTAGTGCTGTATTGCGATCGGGCACCAATACCCCGAATATTAATCTTATTGGTATTTAAGGCACCCTGATTTACGAACATTCCCGGCACATTATTGAATTTCTCAACCAAATTGGTATTGTCTCCCCGTTTAAGGTCCCTTGCAGAAATTAGATTAACAGCTGCCGGTAGTTCCCTCAACCTGGTGGGAATCGCTGTACTGGTTATTATCACTTCAGAAAGAGCTTCTGAAGTTGGATTCAGATAGAAAATCCCAGGATGTTCGGAGTCCTGGATTTCAGTAACGAGATCTCTATATCCTAATATGGAGATGCTAAGGCTGGCCGGAAAATTTTCGATTTCGATTTGAAAAATCCCATTGCCATCAGAATAGACTTCTTTATTATTATCAGCATTGTATACCCGGGCATTTGCAATTGGTTCTGCCGTTGCTGCATTTATAATTTTTCCTTCAAAGTTTTGACCTAATGCCAGTATAATGTTTCCAAAAAATAAAAGGAGGAAGAATAAATTTTTCAATATTTTAATTTTTTAGTTTGCAGAATAGAATTTTTCACACTGGTAAAAATACCGTATAACCTTTAAGCACACAAACAGAAACAAATTAATAATTCACATTGTATTTTGCTGCTAAGGGCCTTTTAAGTAAGTTTATGGCTTAAATATTTAGGTTTTTTTTATGAAAAAATTCATCCTGGTATTTCTTGGGGCTTTTTTACTGATTTCCTGCGATCTGGAAAAATATCGATTGGTTAATGATTTTGATTTTTTAACCCGATTTGAAAAATCTGAAGGTCAGGAAACCGCCACTTATGAAGAAGTGATAGAATTTTACCAGGAACTCGCCAAGGCAAATCCTAAAATCAGCCTGGAGGAAATAGGCACTACAGATAGTGGGGAACCCTTGCATCTCGCCATTTATAGCGAAAATGAAAATTTCAATTTTGAAAGTCTTAGAAAGGATAATGCGGTTATACTTATCAATAATGGAATTCACCCCGGTGAAAGTGACGGTATAGATGCCACCATGATGTTGTTTCGGGATTTGGCCGGAGATTCGATAAAAACTCCCGGAAACACAGTTATCGCGACCATTCCCATCTATAATGTTGGTGGCGCATTAAACCGAAATTCAACAACCCGAACCAATCAAAATGGCCCTTTAGAATATGGTTTTAGAGGCAACGCAAGGAATTACGATCTTAACCGGGATTTTATCAAAGCTGATTCCAGGAATGCAAGAAGCTTCTATGAGATCTACCACATGGTCCAACCTGATGTTTTTATAGATAATCACGTTAGCAATGGCGCCGATTATCAATACACCTTAACTCACTTATTTACACAACACAACAGACTTGGCGGGGAGCTTGGGGAATATTTAAATGAAAGGATGATGCCCGCTATAGAAGATTCTCTGCAAAATAAAAATTGGGATATCACTCCTTACGTGAATGTTTTCAACCAGGTTCCGGAGGAAGGATTCAATCAGTTTCTTGATACCCCAAGATATTCTACCGGTTACACCACCTTGTTTAATACCCTGGGAGTGATGCTGGAAACTCACATGCTAAAACCATATAAAGACCGTGTTGAAGGCACTTATGAGTTTTTGAATTCCGTTATTAATTATACTGATGCTGAAAAAGAAACTATCAAAGATTTGCGCGACCGGGCAAGAAGAAAATATCTTACCGACCGCTGGTACGACCTCAATTTCAGGCCCGATATGGAAAATCCCAGCCGCAGGGAATTCAAAGGTTTTGAAGGGGAAATGGTTGCAAGTGAAGTTACCGGAAATGAGCGATTAAAATATAATCGCGAAAAACCTTTTACTGAAGAAATAGACTATTTTGATAATTATATTGCTGAAAACAGGATAGAAATTCCGCGTGCTTATATCATTCCTCAGGGATGGTGGAACGTCACAGAACTTCTTGAACTTAACCAAATTAAGTTGGAACCTCTTGAGCGGGATACCGTAATACAGGTAGAAACCTATCGAATTGAAGATTATGAAACTTCAGAAAGCGCTTATGAAGGGCATTATATGCATAAAAACACCAAAGTTTCCAGCAGCATAGATTCAGTACACTTCCGCAAAGGTGATCTTTATGTTAGGACTTTTCAGGATGGTGCCAGGTACTTAATAGAAACTTTGGAGCCCACCGCCCCCGATTCTTTTTTCAACTGGAATTTTTTCGATCCCATACTTCAGCAAAAAGAAGGTTTTTCGCCCTACGTTTTTGAAGATGAGGCTAAAGAGCTATTGGATAATGATTCAGAATTAAGAGAAGAGTTTGAAGAGAAAAAACGCAAGGAACCGGAATTCGCGAACAACACCTACGCCCAGTTAAGCTGGTTGCACAAAAGATCTGATCACTACGAAAAATCTCATTTACGCTACCCTGTTTTTAGAGTTCCCCGCTAAGTATTTCTCCGGAAAAAGCTCCCGGATATTCGCATAGGACTTTCGAAGGGCTTTTTGGGCTTTCTCTAAATTCTTCCATTTAGCTTTTTTGATGCCTTCCTTTTCCTCAGGAATAAGTTCTCCGGTATAATCTGAATACATTTCGTACCAGTGCGTAACCTTTAACTTAAACTTCCCTTTACGGTTAAATACGTGATAGGTTTTGGCCAGGAATCCGGTAACCTTAAGATTTTTAATTCCGGTTTCCTCTTCGGTTTCTCTAATGGCAGAGGCCTCAATATCCTCTCCTTTTTCCGTTTTCCCTTTGGGCAGGTCCCAGCGCTTATTCCGGTAAATAAACAAGATCTCTCTTTTCTCATTAAAGACCATACCTCCGCCTGCGGTTACAACGGGGAGTTTTTTGAACAAATGCTTTAAAAGCTTTTCCTCCTTTTCGTGATAAAGATTAACAAAAAGCAGTTCGCCCTTAATAATCTGTTTAATGATGCGTTTGAGTTTCACCTTTTTAATGGGGAAAGAGGTGTATTTTTCCCCAATATCTTTTTTTGTAGAAAGAATTATTGGGACATCATTGACAAAAACTTTATACATTTGTATTATGATTTTGAATAAAGAAACAGCAATCAAAACTGCTGAACTACTCCTGCAAATTAAAGCAATAAAATTAGAACCACAAGCACCTTTCACATGGGCCAGTGGTTGGAAGTCGCCAATTTATTGCGACAACAGGATTGTTTTATCCTACCCTCCTATCAGAAATTATATCAGGGAGCATTTTGCCCGTCAAACCGAGGAGCTTTACGGCAAACCTGATATTATTGCGGGAGTGGCTACGGGTGCGATTGGTATAGGGATGCTGGTTGCTGAATATTTAAGTGTGCCATTCATTTATGTAAGGCCAGAGCCAAAAAGCCATGGTCGCAAAAACCAGATCGAAGGCGTATTGGAAGAGGGGCAAAACGTAGTAGTGATTGAAGATCTTATAAGTACAGGAAACAGCAGCCTGAACGCGGTAAAAGCGCTTAATGAGGCAGGCGCTAATGTAAAGGGAATGTTGGCCATTTTCACTTATGGATTCAAAACCGCAGAAGAGAATTTTAAGAAGGCAGATGTAGAATTACACACTTTAAGCAACTACGATTATTTGCTGGAAACAGCACAACGAATAAACTATATAAACGCTTCGGAAGCTGAAATTCTTAAGGAATGGAGGCTGGACCCAGGCAACTGGAAAAAATAACATGCATTTAGAAAGTAAAAAAGTCACCACCGGAAAGAGCCAACAGGAAATGTTTGAATTTTTAACCAACGTTGAAAATTACGAACAATTAATGCCGGAAAGCACTCAGAAATTCGAGGTTAAAGCTGAAGATCGGTTTTTATTTGGTCTGAAAGGCATGCCCGAAATTCAACTGGAGATCAAAGAAACTAAAGAACCAGAATTGGTGGTTTTAGGCTCGACTTCAGAAAAGTTGAATTTTTCACTGAATATTCATATCGAAGCCTCAGAAGAAAAACAAAGTGAGGTTTTTATGGAATTTGACGGGGAATTCAACGCGATGATGGCCATGATGGTTAAAGGCCCGCTTCAGAAATTCATAAATACACTTTCAGAAAACGCCGGCAAACTTTAGGTTTCAGGTTTCTTCAGAAAAAATATAACCCCGGAAATTTCGGGGTTTTGTATTTTAATACATGAGCTTCAACTCCTTCAGATCAAAAGTCTTGAACACTGAGTTTTCAATTTCCACATTTAACCTCCCGGCTGTGGTAACTCCTCTGATTATTCCTGTTAGATAAGAATTATCGGGATATTGAAAGGTGGAAACCAGATCTTTTCTGAACAT
>DATISX010000138.1:0-24421 GCA_035468275.1 Salegentibacter sp. | reverse complement strand
GCTTTACTCAAAACCCCAATTGGAATTTTTTCATCGAGTTTTCTAATTTGAAAAAGTTCATTTTTCTGAAAACTGGACACTATAAAATCCTGGTATTCCCAGTTTCCTTTCGCTATATATTTCTGAATTATTTCTGAAGTTCCGGCAGCGGTATTCAAACCTTTCAGTTCAATATTGATGCTGCATTTTCCTTCTATAAGATCCAGAACTTCGGTGAGCAGCGGAATTTGATATTGCCCTTCCACTTTAAGTGATTTCAGGTCCTGCCAATTCTTCTTGGCAACTTCCCCGCTCCCGTTGGTGGTGCGATCGAGCGTGAAATCGTGAATTACCACAATCTCGCCGGAAAGACATCGGTGCACATCAATTTCGATGGCATCTACTCCCAGATCTATTGCCTTTTGAATGCTTTCCAGGGTGTTTTCAGCAAGAAGGCCTTTGGCGCCTCTATGTCCTATTTTCAGAATAGATTTCATTGGGCAAAGGTAAAAGCTTTATTGAAACTGTTCAGCAAGAAATCAAACCTTTAGAAAGGCTTATCACTACTTAACATTTTTTTAATGTGCCCCTTGCCTATTTTTATACTACAACTAAAACCATCTAAATGAGTAAACCAGAAAATTTCCCAGAGCAAAAGCAATCCCAACCGGGAAATGAATACAAAATGCATCCGAAGCCTGAAATTATTCGCGATAATTACCGCGGAAGCGAAAAATTAAAAGATAAGGTTGCCTTGATCACAGGAGGAGACAGTGGGATTGGCCGTAGTGTAGCAGTACATTTTGCCAGGGAAGGTGCCGATGTTGCCATTATCTACCTCAACGAAGATGAAGATGCTTTAGAAACCAAAGCCCTGGTAGAAAAAGAAGGCAGAAGATGTTTTATCCTTGAAGGCGATTTAAAAAAGGAAGAATTCTGCAGAACCGCCATCCAGGAGTGCATTAAAGAAATGGGGGTACTCAATATTCTGGTGAACAATGCTGCGGTACAATTTCCAAGGGAAGAAATACAGGAAATTACTTCGGACCAGATAAGGGAAACTTTTGACACCAATATTCTACCTTATTTTTATATCGCCAAAGAGGGCCTGAAGCATCTTAAAGATGGTGATTGTATTATTAATACAACATCGGTTACGGCCTATCGTGGCAGCGAACATCTTTTGGATTATTCAAGCACAAAAGGGGCAATTGTTAGCTTTACCCGTTCCCTCTCTAAAATGTTAGCGAAGAAGAAAATCAGGGTAAATGGGGTAGCACCTGGACCAATCTGGACGCCGCTTATCCCGGCTACTTTTGACAAGGTTTCAGATTTTGGCCAGGACACCCCAATGGGGCGTGCGGGTCAACCCAGCGAAGTTGCTCCTGCCTATGTGTTTCTCGCCTGTGAAGACAGCAGCTATATCACTGGCCAGGTAATTCATATTAATGGAGGTGAAATAATTGGAGGTTAATACCTAAAAATGAATGAAAGGTCAACGAACGGTAGGCTGATAAAAATACCTGTTCAAAATCCTGGAAATGACCTAAATTCCATATCTGGAATATAATTGTTTAACCGATAAAGTTTTAAAGTATGGATAAATGGTTTGAATTCTCTACCGAATCTTTAATAGCCATCGCACTTACTGCTGCAGGAATTTACTTTGCGGTAATCCTATTCACCAGAATAGCCGGTAAACGTAGCTTTTCAAAAATGTCCAGCTTTGATTTTGCTATGACGGTCGCTGTTGGATCTATTTTAGCAACTACCATTGTCTCGGCATCAGTAAGTTTAATACAGGGAATTGTAGGTCTGGCAGCAGTATATATTTTGCAAATCTCAGCGGCTATCTGCAGGCGATTTACCTGGTTTCGGAAAGCGATAGATAATTCGCCATTACTGCTTATGGATGGACCTGAAATTTTATATGAAAATCTTAAAAAGGCCCGCGTAACTAAGGGAGACCTTCGCTCAAAACTTCGCGAGGCCAATGTTGTGCAATTGTCCCATGTAAAGGCTGTGGTTTTTGAAACCACGGGAGATATTTCGGTTTTACAAAATTCAGATAAAGAATTGGAAGTTGAAACCTGGTTACTAAAAGATGTTCAAAGATGACCTGGACTGACGTGTTAGGATTAGCAGCAGGAATCTGTACTACGGCGGCTGTGATCCCTCAAATAAAAAAAGCCTGGAAGACTAAAAAAGTAGAAGATGTTTCCCCGGGAATGTTTACTATTTTAATAATCGGTGTCTTTTTGTGGGTCATATATGGAATCACACAAAAGGATTTGCCCATTATAGCAACAAACGGAGTCTCTTTAGGCCTGAATGGGCTAATGCTTTACCTGATGCTCCGCTACCGAAAAGAGGAAGACAAGCAATAGCTGTTAATCTTCTATAATCTTAAACCAAATTCTTCTTAAACCCGATCGGGGTGGTTTTAAATTCGGTTATTTTTGAAAAAATATGAAAATGATGAATGATGATGCCCTTATTATCGACCAGAAAGTAAAGAAAAAAAACTCCGGTAAAACTACTTATAAAAAATTCCGGGATTTTATAATCAAGAAGGACCATCCCTGCCTTATGGCCCAAACTGTCTTCAGTATGGACAAGGTTGAGATTCATAATTATGAAAATTTCGGTTCCCTGGAAACTGCGCAAAGGATCTTAAATGACCTGAAACAGTATCTTGAAAACTATGATTTCACTTCTAACGACTTCTATACGTTCATAGCCGCTTTTCCGGAGAAGAAGAATTACTCTGAAGAGCAATTTGAAAAATTACTCTGGAAACAACTGCAGGCCCTTCATCAGGTAGACGACCAGGACTGGGATCCTGAGGTAAGCAAAGACCCGGAAAGCAAAGATTTTAGCTTTAGTATTGCCGGAAAAGCTTTTTATATGGTGGGATTGCACCCTAACAGCAGCCGAAAAGCCAGACAAAGCCCTTACCCTGCACTTACTTTCAACCTGCATTGGCAGTTTGAGAAATTAAGGGAAATGGGCGCTTATCAAAATGTAAGGGATAAGATACGGGAACGCGACATCGAACTTCAGGGTAGTATAAATCCTATGTTGGAGGATTTTGGGGAAAGAAGTGAAGCCCGGCAATATAGCGGCCGAAAAGTTGGAGAAGAATGGAAATGTCCGTTTCTTCACGGGAAATAACATTTGATGTACCAGCCCAAGAAATATCAAAAAAAAGACCCAGAATACATCTTTAAATTTATCCAGAAACACCCCTTTGCGAGTTTTATTCTTCAAGGAGAGCGTTTACTGGCTACCCATATTCCTGTGTTAATTGAAGGTGATGCAGAAAATTTCAGGTTGTATGGTCATATTGCCAATCACAATGAACAATTACAACATCTTCAGGATGGTACCGAAGCCCTACTGATTTTCCACGGAGCCCACGGATATATTTCCTCGTCCTGGTATACCGAAAAAGACATAAGTACCTGGGATTATTCTGCGGTTCATGTGAATGTAAAGATCAAAATTCAAGCTCAGGAAGAACTGGAAAACTCGTTAGCTAACCTGGTGCATAAATTTGAGAAAGATCAGGAAATGCCGTTATGGTATAAAGATATTCCTTCAGAAACAATTTCAGATCATCTTCCGCATATTACGGGATTCTGGTGCGAACCCTTTAAAATTGAAGGAATAGCAAAGATGCACCAGGGATATGATGCCGAAAACCTCGACCGAATTAGCAGAAAGCTTCAGGAACGAAACGATCCAATGGATGCTGTTCTCGATAAAAATATTAAAGCCGAAAATGATAAGAAAGATTGAAAAGCAAAGTGGCGCAGCCTTTAAACTTAAGAAAGGTCAGAAATTAAAAGTGATTTCTCCCGAAGCCGAACAGGTAAGCGATATGGTTTTATTTAACGCAAAGGACACCCGGGAAAAATTATCTTCAGGAAAAACCCTGGATTTTGAAGAATCCATTCTTATCACGAAGGGAAATTTTCTTTGGAGCAACCGAAGTAATAAAATGATGAAGCTCCTGGAAGATACTAATGGTCGCAATGACTTTTTACTGGCACCATGCAGCCCGGAAACTTTTGCGATTATGTATGATTATGAAGGCTATCATCCCAGTTGCTTTGAAAACCTACACAGTAACCTGGAAGAATTCGGTATAGAACCGGATGATATTCCCACGGCCTTTAATATCTTTATGAATGTTCAGTTTGATAGCAATGGAAAATTAAGCGTAGATCCCCCTCAAAACAAAGCTGGAGATCATGTGATCTTTGAGGCAAAAATGGATCTTATTGTTGGCCTGACCGCCTGTTCTGCTGAAGACAGCAATAATGGTAGTTTTAAACCTATTCATTTTGAGATCATCTGAAATACATGTTGGACAGTTCATAGGTAAACATGAAAAATAAAAAAAGGTCATTCCCGCAAGAATGACCTTTTTTATGTCTTATAAATTAAAGCTTACGACACCGCTTTTAGCTTGTTAATAGTAGATTTGTTAATCTTATCTTCAGCATAATCTCTATCTACAATAAGTTTTGTTTGGCTACTCTCAGGCATTTCAAACATCGCGTCGGTTAGTATCGCCTCACAAAGCGAACGCAGTCCACGTGCGCCAAGTTTGTATTCAACAGCCTTCTCTACGATAAATTCCAGAGCTTCTTCAGTCATATCAAATTCGATATCGTCCATCTCGAAGAGCTTCTGATATTGCTTTATTATGGCGTTCTTAGGTTCAGTAAGTATCGCTCTCAAAGTTTTCTTATCCAGCGGATTCATGTAGGTTAAGGCCGGTAACCTCCCAATAATTTCAGGGATAAGACCAAAATCTTTTAAATCCTTCGGGATGATATATTTCAGCAAATTGGTGCGTTCGATATGGTCATCGCCTTTTGAAGCGCTAAAACCAACAGCCTGCATATTTAAACGCTTGCTGATGTTTCTCTCGATACCGTCAAAAGCCCCACCTGCTATAAACAGAATGTTTTCGGTATCTACCTCAACAAATTTCTGATCGGGGTGCTTACGACCTCCTTTTGGCGGAACATTTACAGTAGTTCCCTCCAGCAATTTAAGTAAGGCCTGCTGAACACCCTCTCCCGAAACATCACGGGTAATAGACGGATTATCGCTTTTTCTGGCAATCTTATCTATTTCATCGATAAACACAATTCCGCGTTGAGCTTTCTCTACATTATAATCGGCTGCCTGAAGCAATCTGGTTAAAATGCCTTCAACATCTTCTCCAACATAACCGGCTTCGGTAAGTACGGTCGCATCCACTATCGCCAAAGGCACATTAAGCATCTTCGCGATGGTTTTTGCAATAAGGGTTTTCCCGGTTCCTGTTTCCCCAACCATAATAATATTACTCTTCTGAATCTCTACATCGTCATCAGACTTGGGTTGTAATAAACGTTTATAGTGGTTATAAACCGCTACCGACATAACTTTTTTGGTAGCTTCCTGTCCAATCACATATTCATCCAAAAAAGATTTGATCTTCTTTGGTTTGCTAAGCATTAAATCTGAAGAAAGCTCGCGGGCTTCTCCTTGTTTTAATTCTTCCAAAACGATGCCGTGTGCCTGCTCTATACAACGGTCACAAATATGAGCATCCAGCCCTGCAATTAGCAGATTGGTTTCAGGTTTTTTCCTTCCACAAAAGGAACATTCTAATTCTTCTTTCGCCATTTCGTTTAATTTAGCACAAACCTGGGTTTGCTTAAATTATTTTCCATCTCTCGTTAAAATCTCATCAATCATACCGTATTCCATCGCTTTGTCAGCCTTCATCCAGTAATCACGATCACTATCTTCTTCGATCTTCTCGTAACTCCGTCCGGTATGCTTTGCAATAATCTGGTATAATTCTTTTTTAAGGGTTAAGATCTCTCTTGCTGTGATTTCAATATCACTGGCCTGCCCCTGGGCGCCACCAAGAGGTTGATGAATCATCACTCTTGAATGCGGCAATCCGCTTCGTTTTCCCTTTTCTCCGGCACATAGCAATACCGCTCCCATAGAAGCTGCCATTCCGGTGCATATAGTTGCAATATCGGGTTTGATGAATTGCATTGTATCATATATCCCAAGACCGGCGTAAACGCTTCCCCCCGGAGAGTTGATATATATCTGAATATCTTTGGAAGCATCTGTGCTTTCCAAAAACAATAACTGTGCTTGTACAATATTGGCCACCTGGTCACTTATTCCGGTTCCCAAAAAGATGATCCTGTCCATCATAAGACGGGAAAAAACATCCATTGCTACAGCATTCATCTGGCGCTCCTCAATTATATTGGGAGTCATCCCTAACGGATTCATACTGCTAACGATTTTGCCGTAATAATTACTATTTATGCCGTGGTGTTTGGTGGCGTATTTTTCAAATTCTTTTCCGTAGTCCATTAAAATACTATTTTCTCGTGTTAAAAAGAAGGGTTTTCTAAACCCAAAAAGGCGTTATTCCAAACGGTTTAACGCCTTAAAGATAGGTATAAAATTCTAAAATTTCTTATTGGTAAATCTCTTTCACAAATTCATCATAAGTTACTTCTTTCTCTTCAAATTTCATGTTCTCTTTGTAGAAATCAAGAAGTTTTTCATTCATCAACTGCTCAGATAAACGCTTAACCTCATCCTGATTTGAAAGGATTCTGGCTGCGATATCGTCAAGTTCTTTTTCAGAAGGGTTCATTTGGCCAAATTGTGCCATTTGTTGTTTGATCTTTTCGTGGGAAAAAGCCTTTAGGTCATCAAAATTAACCTCAAGTTTTTTATCATTTATGATCTTCCCTTCAATTAACTGGTAGCGTAAGCCTTTTTCACTCTTTTCGTACTCTTCAACGGCTTCCTCTTCGGTAAGTGGCTTTTCACCAACTGTGCGGATCCATTTCTGAAGAAATTCCTTCGGAAGGTCAAATTTAGTGGTTTCGATCAAAGCTTCGGTTACATCATTCATCAACTGCTGATCGCTTTGCTGCTCAAATTGTTTGGCGGCATCTTCCTTGATCTTATCTTTTAATTCGGTTACCGATTTAACTTTGTCTTTTCCGAAAAGTTTGTCAAAAAGTTCCTGGTCAAGATCAGCCAGTTCTCTTTTATTAACTTCAGAAACAGTGAATTCAACTTCGATATCAAGATCGTGAGCCTTATCATGCTCTATGTCTAAATGCTGAATAAGATCGTGATCATCCTTGAAAAGATTCTTGGTATTCAACTTTATGGTATCTCCCACTTTAGAGCCCATGAATTTATCAAGATTCTTTTTTCCGTTTACTTTCTCAAGTTCAACTGAAGATTTGTTTTCGATCCCTTCCTCTTCATTTTTGAAAGTTCCGGCAACGATATCTTTCTCATCATCTACTTCATTTTTAGAGATCAGTTTCCCGTATTGTTTCTGCATGGATTCAAGTTGGGTATTAACCATCTTTTCATCGGCAACAATATTGTATTTGGTAACGGGCTTCTCTAACTCAAGATTTACCTCAAATTCAGGGGCAAGACCAAGTTCAAATTCAAAGCTGTACTCTTCCTTATTCCAGTCGAAATCTTCCTGCTCTTTTGGGATAGGATTCCCTAAAACATCAAGTTTTTCTTCGGTAAGGTATTTGTTAAGAGCGTCCTGTAGAAGTTTGTTGACCTCATCTACCAAGACTGCCTGTCCGTATTGTTTTTTCACCATTCCCATTGGCACATGGCCTTTTCTAAAACCGGGTATGTTGGCGTTTTTCCGGTAATCCTTCAATATCTTCTCCACATTAGGGGCATAGTCTTCCTTTGCGATATCAACTTTCACTACCGCATTAAGCTCATCAATATTCTCTCTGGTAATATTCATCTTGACTTGTTATAAAAATTGGAGTGCAAAATTACACTTTTTTCCCAAGCCCGCAAAGTTTCAATTTATTGAATTTCAGCCCTCTTCTAATCTTTTCCGAGGAGGGAAAACAAGATAGATTGAAACAGCGATAAAAGAAGACTAAAAAGGATAGCGATAAGAAAACCATTCACCTCAAAACCGCTCACAAAAGCGTCGGCTAGAAGGATGATTACTGCATTTATGACCAATAAAAATAAGCCCAGAGTTAAAATGGTTACCGGAAGTGTAAAAAGCACTAAAATTGGTTTTACCAGCAGATTCAGAATTGCCAGCACGATGGCAACAATTATTGCGGTTACATATCCCGCCACCTCAACGCCGGGAAGAAATTTGGCCAGTACGACTACGGCCAGCGCGGTAAGTAAAATTCTTAAAATGAAGTTCATATCTTATGGTGTTAGTATTACAAATATGCAAAAAACGCCGGAAATTCCGGCGTTTCAAGAAATTGAAGAAAGCAAATTATTAGTTTACATCGTTATTTAAGGTAATAGTTGGATAGTTCCCAATATTAACTCCAGGCACAGTCGAGTTATACGTACTGTTTATTTCTTTAATAAGTTCGTTGGCTACAATTGCATATCCACGAGGCGTTAAATGAATTCCATCCAAGGAAAAAGCACCACCTGTAGCAAAAGTTGATGTGACTGTTCCGGCATCAAAATCATAACCGTTTTGATCGAGATCGGTTAGTAAAGAATTTGCATCCAGCAATGCCAGCCCGTTTGCATCTGCGATGGCAGAAATTGCCTGGTTATAAGCCGCTGTTGCATTCTTAATATTTTCAATTTCTTCACCATCCAGGACATCAGCATCTTCTATTCCAGCTACAGCTCCAAAAAGAGTGTCCACCTGTTCCTGGGTTGGCTGTTCTCCGCTCTGAAGAACTCCAAGTACCTGCATAACTTCCGGAGTTAAGCGCACTGAACCATAACCCTGCGCCAAAGCTCCCTGGTCTATGGTTAAAAGCAATAGCTCTTCCTCGGTCATTTGACGAAATCCAAGAGGATTAGCATCTGATGGTTCTACTGAAATTACAAATCGGTTAGGTCCTTCATTAAAAGTCAGGGCATATTGAGCTGCAAGTGCCGCTGCCTGCTCCTGTGGAACTCCTTGTTGCATTAGACCACCGGCAAACACCTGCGAAACCGCTTGAAAGAACCCGGTTAGATTTGCAGCAGTTTCAGCGTCTAAGGCCAAAGCGTTGTTTGGTACCGTAGTAAAATAAGGTACAGAGGTAACATCAGGAATATTAACCACAGCTCCACCTGTTGCAGTACTGGTTAAAGTTTCTACCAGCTGGGAATAAACCGAAGCAAAAACGTTTGGATCGGTAATATCGTTCGGTCCATAGGTAGAAGGATCAGTATTATTGGTTTGATCTACCCCGGTTCCTCCTGAAGTGGCATACCCAAGCACATCATTATTTCCTATCCAAAGAGAGAAAAAGGTGGGATTCATCATCATTGCATCGGCTATTACGGTAGTAGAACCTGAAGTGGCAAAACGCGCAAAGTAAGGATTTGCCATTCCGGTAGGAACGCCTTCAATATTTCCGTAACCGGGAGCCACTAAGTGATAACTTTTAGCTCCGGGTACCGCCATATTACTAAAAGGACCATCCAAAGTGGTGAGAATATCTGTGGTAGGTTGGCTTCCTGTATACCGAACAGGCCCAGGTTCTCCATCAGCACCTACGGCTAAAACAAAACGGTTTTGTGCAATAACATTTCCGCCGAGCAAAAGTCCGCCTGTATTATCATCCACATAAGGTATTGTGAAGTCATTGGTTTCCTGGGTAAGCGCAAATTGTTGCGCCATAATATTGGGATAGGAATTTTCCTGTCCCGTTATGTACAAAGCGCCATCGGCATAGCCAGAAGTTAGGGAATTCCCTAAAGCCACGTAATTTGAAAAGTCAGCTTCTCCTTTGCTGTAAGTACCTATTTCATCAACCGGGGTTTCCAGTTCTGGTTCACAGGATAAAACTCCTGCGGCTAGTACTACTGCTATATATTTATAATATTTTTTCATGTTTCAATTAAATTTTATACGTTAAACCAAGACCTGGAATAAAAGCTGATGTTTTATAGGTTCCTTCAAACGGCACACTTTGTCCATCCTCCTGGTAGTAATTATAAGATTCATCAACCTCTTCGTAACGGTTATATAGGAAGGCCGCATCTATTGACAACTTCTCATTCACATTTAGCGAAAGTCCACCGGTGAATCCATGAGCATCGTTTCTAGGCGTTTCAGGTGCGAAATATCCCGATTGCACAGGAGACTCATCAAAGTAATAACCTACCCGAAGGGTAAACATCTCATTGGCCAGATACTGCAATCCAAATCGGTAAGTTGAAGCATCTTTATAGTTTCTAGGATTTTGGGAATCTGGAATATTCGGGTTTGCAAAGTTGATATCTAATGATTCATAGACACTCCAGTAAGCCCTGTTATAATCAACCGCCAATAACCATTTATCCAGCAATTCATAAGATGCACCAACCGAAAGTTCTGCAGGAAGAGGTAAAGAAGCCTCGATGGCTGTATCTTCAAAAGGGGTTAGCGGAGAGTTTGGGATATTTTGGAAATCTGCATCTCCATCTTCAGCATCCATAATGATTTCAGAGCGGTAATTCACTCCCAGAGTTATTTTTTCAGTAGGTTTATACATTGCACTTGCAGACCATCCAAAGGCGCTAACGCCACTGGCATCTACAGTTACATTGGAACGATTACCGTCAAGATCTGTTAGAGTTCTATTCAGGTTTCGGTTAAAATTAACGCCACCGGAAACATAAATAGGTCCTCCCCCAACACTAAGCTTGTCTGAAATCTTTACAGAAGCCAATGCTTGAATATAAATCGCCTGAAGATCGATGTTATTCACCAGGTGAGATCCAGACCAGTCGGTTGGCCATTCTACGGTACTTCCGTAGGGCGTGTAAGCAGCAAGACCAAGACTTAACCAGTCATTCATCCTGTAAGAAAAATAAGCATAGAACGGAGTCCCTACCGGACTATCAGTTCGGTAAGTCTCACCAAACTGGTCATTTTGCCATACTACCTCCGAAAATACAGCACTGGCTCCAACAGCCACATTGATTTTATTTTCCAGATACACCAACCCGGCAGGGTTAAAGAAAGCCAGTTCGGCATTATTCACGACTGCAACACCGGTGTGCCCCATAGCGAGAGAGCGTTGACCCTGCAGGCCAACTCTGTAGCCTCCGGCATAAGTTACTGATGCCGCTAAACCAAACAGGCATAGAAATAATAGTTTTTTCATAATTGAATTGGGATTAATAATGGTATTTAATAAAATAGTCACTTCAAAAATAGAACAAAATAGAAAGTACGCAATAAATCAGATGGATTTATTATGCATACATAGTATATTCAAGGTAAATTTAAAGAAATTTTATTACGGTATCATAAAAAGCATCACTATTCTCTGCATGAACCCAATGTCCGGAATCCGGTATGCTTTTAATTTGGGCTTTGGGAAATTGTTTTTTTATTAGTGTCTCATCTTCTGAAGTTATATAATCTGAATGCTCTCCTTTAATGAATAGGGTTTCCCCTTCAAATCTTTGCTCTTCCGGCAAGGCCTCTCCCACGTTCTCAATATTAGCTTTTAAGGCTGAAAGATTAAGTTTAAGACAAAGCTTATCCTGAGATTCCCTTTCCAGGTTTTTCAGCAAGAATAACCTGATGCCTTTATTGGTAATAAATTCCTTCAACAAATCTTCGGCTTGTTTCCTGGAACTTAAATTCGCCTCGTCAAGGGCGGTTAAGCCATCCAGAATTTGTTGGTGATGTGGCGCATAATATTTTGGTGCGATATCAACTACAATGAGCTTTTTCACCAATTCAGGGTTTTGGGCCGCAACCAACATGGCGGTTTTTCCTCCCATAGAATGACCTAACAAAATTATTTCGGAAAGTTCATGTTGCTTGCAGTAGTCCATTATATCTTCAGCCATTATTTCATAGTCGAAATCATCGCTGTGCGGACTTTTCCCGTGGTTTCTTTGATCGATTAGATGAACCTGAAAACCTGTCTCGGCAAACTGACCGCCCAGGGTTTTCCAGTTATCCCCCATTCCCAAAAAACCGTGTAGAAAGAGAAAGGGCGTCCCTTCTCCAATAATATTTGAATGTAATTTCATAAAGCTTCTATTTTAAAAGTTCGAGATATTTCTTCACCGTGATTTCCAAACCTAAATATAAAGCTTCAGAAATTAAGGCGTGCCCAATTGACACCTCATCAAGAAAGGGCACTTCCTCCTTAAAATATCTCAGATTGTCCAGGGAAAGATCGTGACCGGCATTAACACCCAGGCCAAGTTCATGAGCCCTTCGGGCACATTCAACATAAGGTTTTACCCCTGCTTTATGGCCTTCAGAAAACGCCAGAGCGTAGGCTTCGGTATAAAGTTCAATACGATCGGTACCTGTTTCTGCCGCACCTTCAATCTGATTTACTTCAGGATCTACAAAAATTGAAGTGCGAATTCCGTTATTTTTAAATTCTGAAATTACGTCTCTTAAAAAATCCCGGTGTTTCACGGTATCCCAGCCTGCGTTTGAAGTTATCGCATCTACAGCATCGGGCACCAAAGTAACCTGGGCAGGTTTCACTTCAAGAACGAGGTCAATGAATTTTTTAACCGGATTTCCTTCAATATTGAATTCGGTTTTCAGAAGCGGTTTTAGCTCTCTTACATCACTGAAACGAATGTGCCTTTCATCAGGTCTGGGATGAACCGTTATTCCCTGGGCCCCGAATTTTTCAATATCTAGTGCTGTTTGCAGCACATTAGGAGTATTGCCTCCCCGAGCATTCCGAAGGGTTGCAATTTTATTGATATTTACGCTTAATTTGGTCATCTTTTTGGCTTTAGATTAACAAAAATACAAACTTGCCAATGCCCTGATGAATATTATTTTAATTAATTTGCAGAATTAAGGACGAGGCTATGAACATAGAAGAATTTATAATAAACGATGTTTCCATTTGTCATTTTTCTGATAAGGTTGAAGGGATTCAAAATTTGTTCAATGAGCTCACCTATTCTCATCTCCCGGTAGAAAATAACGGGATCTACATGGGCTGTATCTCAGAAAATGACATTCGGAGTTTTGAAGCAGAAAAAACCCTGGAGGATTATCAATATGCACTGGAAGGTTTTTTCGTTAGAGAAACTGATTACTGGCTTGATATCCTTGACGCTTTCGCACAAAATAATACCAATATTTTACCGGTCCTTAACGATCAAAATAAGTATCTGGGTTATGTAGAGCTTAATGAGGTAATCGCGCTGTTCAACGAAACGCCTTTTCTTAGCGAACCGGGAAATATAATCGTTTTACAGAAAGGTTTCAAAGATTATTCCTTCAGTGAAATAAGCCAGATCGTTGAATCCAATAACGCCAACATTCTTGGGGTTTTTGTTTCAAAATTTGAAAACGATCTTGCTCAAATCACTTTGAAACTCAGTCCTTCGGGAATCAATGAAATCATTCAGGCATTTAGGCGGTATGGGTACGTGGTGATTTCAGAACATCAGGAAGACAACTTTAATAAGAATTTAAAAGACCGCTCAAAATACTTAGACAAATACCTGAATATTTAATATGAAGATTGGTATCTACGGACAATTTTATCATACGAATGCCGGAGAATATATCGGGCAGCTTCTGGAATTGCTCGACAATGAAAACGTAAAAGTTGTAATTGAAGAAAAATTCTTTGAACTCATAAAACTCAATAAAACCATTCCTGATTCCCGGAACTTTTATGAAACCTTCACCTCATTAGACAGATCATATGACCTGTTTTTTTGTATTGGGGGCGACGGGACTATTTTAAAATCAGTTAATTATGTAAGAGATCTCGGGATCCCGATTATTGGTATTAACACGGGAAGATTAGGTTTTCTGGCAACCATACAAAAGGAAGAGATAGATAGTACAATTCACAGCATCCTTAACCGGAAATTCAGCATTTCTCCTCGTAGTGTTTTAAAAACTGAATGCCATCCCAGCCCTCATGACGATATTTTTGAAAATGTGGCGCTGAACGAAATAGCAGTTAGCAGGAAAAACACCACTTCGATGATCACGGTAGATACCTGGCTTAATGATCAATACCTAACATCTTACTGGGCAGACGGATTAATCATTTCTACTCCTACGGGCTCCACCGGATATTCTTTAAGTTGCGGCGGCCCGGTTATCACTCCAGACACCGATTCCCTTGTTATCACCCCTATTGCTCCGCATAACCTAAACGCAAGACCTCTGGTTATTAAGGATAGCACCAAAATTACCCTCCGGGTGTCTGGGAGAGAGGACACGCATTTACTTTCTATGGATTCCCGAATCGCGTCCTTAAAGAGCGATACCAAGATCACCATTACCAAAGCTCCATTCACCATAAATATGGTAGAACTTAATGAACAAAGCTTCCTACATACCCTGCGCCAAAAACTTTTATGGGGAGAAGATAAACGCAATTAAGCAATAAAAGTTTTCAAAATCTGTTTATGAATATGTACAAAACTGCTCAAATTATTGTGGAGCAAACATAATTCTTATATTTGCAAACTTTTGAAAACCTATGAGGTATCTAATAGCTTTTGTAATCATGTTTGCTTACTCGGCTAACACATATTCCCAAACCTTTGAGGCGGGCCCATTTGTAGGTGGCGCCAACTTTATAGGTGATGTAGGTAGAACAACTTATGTCCTTCCTAATTCACTCGTGTTTGGAGGACTGGTAAAATGGAATCGCAGTCCCAGACATTCTTTCAGATTGTCTTTGCTTTTTGCTGAATTAACAGCTGATGACACCCAATCTTCAGAAACGAGAAGGGTACAAAGAGGATATTCCTTCAGCAACAATGTCGCTGAAGCTTCTTTGGGAATAGAATTTAATTTCTGGGATTTTGACCTTCATCAAGGTCATCCGCAAAGTTCGCCTTATCTTTACACCGGATTAACCTATTTTAAAGCAGATCATCTTTATTTAAAAAATGGTCGTGCCGGAAATTTGGTGAACGAAGGTACCAATTGGTCCTTTGCCGTTCCAATGGTAATTGGTTACAAAGAAAGTATAACAACCCATATAGTAGCCGCTTTCGAGATTGGAGCACGCTACACTTTTACCGATAACCTGGATGGTAGCTGGCCAGAAGAATTATTAGACAGGAGGGATCCGCCAATTGAATTTGGAAACCGGAATACCAACGACTGGTATGTTTTCACGGGGGTGAATTTCACCTTTTCCTGGGGTAGAAGACCTTGTTACCGGAATTTTTAGTATGAATTACAAAGATAAAATTAACCTTAAGAAATTGCCAAAGCACATTGCCGTAATTATGGACGGGAATGGCAGGTGGGCAAAACAACAAGGTTTTTTAAGAATAAGAGGGCATGAACAGGGCACGACAGCAGTGCGGGATGTAGTAGAAGGAGCCGCTGAGATCGGCATAGAAAATCTTACACTTTATGCCTTTTCTACCGAAAATTGGAACAGGCCCAAACTGGAAGTACAAACCCTTATGAAACTTCTGGTTTCTTCTCTTAGGAAAGAAATTAAAACCCTTCAGGAGAACAACATTCGTTTAAACGCTATTGGGAATTTGGAAAACCTTCCGAAGAAGGCATTCCATGAACTTCAGGAAGTTATAGAAAAAACCAAAGATAATAACCGTATGGTTTTAACTCTTGCTTTGAGTTACGGTTCCCGCGAAGAGTTAACCAACGCGATTAAAGAAATAAGCCTGAAAGTTAAAAACGAGGAAATATCTGCTGAAGCTATTGATGAATCGGTTATAAATCAGCATCTTTACACCCAAAATTTACCAGATGTAGATCTGCTTGTTAGAACAAGTGGAGAGCAGCGCATTAGTAATTTCTTATTATGGCAAATTGCTTATGCAGAATTATATTTTACAAAAATACTTTGGCCTGATTTCAGAAAAGAAAACCTTTTTGAGGCCATTTACAATTATCAAAATAGAGAACGACGATTTGGAAAAACCAGTGAGCAACTCAGTTAGCGCATTCATGACAATGAAGTTTATAGCACTTGTAGCATTTTGTTTTATTTTAGGTACAACCACCTCCCAGGCACAAGACCTGCCAATTTCCGATGGTGAAAAATATATTCTTGGAGAAATAAAAGTAACCGGTAACGTAAGTTATAACGAGCAAACCGTTATCGCCTATACCGGACTTAAAGAAGGAGAAGAAATCTACATCCCTGGAGACAAGTTAAGTAATGTCCTTAAAAAATTATGGAAACTTGATCTTTTCAGTGATATTAATTTCTACATCACCAATGTTGAAGATGGAGTTGCCGATCTTGAACTGGAAATACAGGAAGTTCCTAAACTCTCCAAGGTGAAGATTCAGGGGTTAAAAAAGCGGGAACAGGAAGAACTCCTTGAGGAAAATAAACTAAGAGAAGGCGCTAAGGTTACTGAAAACCTAATCACCACTACCAAAAATTATATCGAAAACAAATACCGTAAGGAAGGTTATTTTAATGCCAGAGTAGATCTGAACACAACTCCCGTAGAGGATACGACTGATACAGCATCTAATACCGTTAATATGATGGTAATTGTTGATAAAGGAGACCGTGTAAAAATAGATGAAATCGATTTTGTTGGAAATGAAAGTTTTTCAGATGCCAAATTGAAACGCAATATGAAAAACACCAAGCAGAAAAATCTGTTTAGATTCTGGAAGAGATCAAAATTTGTTCGGGCAGATTACCAGGAGGACAAAGTGTCTGTTATCGACAAATATAAAGAAACCGGTTACCGCGATGCTCGTATTGTTTCAGACAGTCTTATTGAAAAAGATGATGAAAGCATAGCGCTACGACTTCAAATTGAAGAAGGCGATCAATATTATATTGGTGATATAGAATTCTTAGGCAACTCGGTATATTCTGATGACCAACTGAAAAGAGTGCTTGGAATAAACAAAGGAGATATCTACAACGGTGTTCTTTTGGATAAACGAATTATGGACCAAAGCAGACCTGACGCACAGGATCTTTCTAACCTATATAAAAACAACGGATACCTTTTCTCCAACATAGATCTGGTTGAAACCAATGTTTACAATGACACCATAGATTTTGAAATAAGAATCATGGAAGGAAAAGAGGCATATTTCAATGATATTCGGGTTACCGGTAACGACAAAACCAAAGATCACGTAATCTATCGTGAATTAAGAACAAAACCCGGCCAGAAATACAGCCAGGAAGATGTGGTTTCTACGGTTAGGGAACTCGGACAATTAGGATTCTTTGATGCAGAGCAACTGGAACCTAATTTTGTTGATCCTAACCCACAGACCGGGACTCTTGACCTGGAATATTCAGTAGTTGAAGCAGGCGCTAGCCAGATCGAACTACAAGGTGGATATGGCGGTGGAGGTTTTATAGGAACCCTTGGGCTTTCCTTTAACAATTTTGCACTTTCAGGACTTTTTGACAAAGAAGCTTATAAACCATTACCAATGGGTGATGGGCAATCGCTCTCTTTAAGAGCACAGGCCAGTACTTTTTACCAGACTTACAGTCTTAGTTTCACCGAGCCATGGCTGGGAGGAAAAAAACCTGTTAGTCTTCAAACATCGTTTTCTTACACAAGGCAATTCCTTTTTGACTATTTAAGCCGTAGAGCCGATAAAAGCAGAAGTTTTGACATTCTGGGAGTGAATGTTGGTTTAGCCAAACGTTTAACCGTGCCGGATCCATACATAACAGTTTCTCATGCTTTAGGTTTTCAACGTTATAACCTGAACAACTACAACACAGGGCTATTTACTTTCGGGGATGGACATTCCAATAACTTGAGTTATACCTTCGGATTAACAAGAGATAACACGTACATAAACCCGATTTTCCCAACCGGAGGATCTAAGTTTAAACTGACGGCAAAACTCACCCCTCCATATTCTTTATGGAATAATGTGGATTACGCTAATTTAGGAGATCAAGACGAATTCCAGTTGAAAGATGAAAATGGAAATCTAATTGACCGTGAGGGTGGACGAGTAACACCGGAAAATGCGGTTGCAGACCAGGCAAAAATAGATCAGGAGAAATTTAAATGGTTAGAATTTTATAAAGTTAAGTTCAGTGGAGAGTGGTTCACTCAAATTTACGACAAGCTGGTACTAAGAACTTACGCTGAATATGGGTTCCTTGGAGCTTACAATAACGATCGTGGTGTTCCACCATTCGAGCGTTTCTTCCTTGGAGGAGACGGGCTGGGAGCTTTCAGTTTAGATGGAAGAGAGACCGTTCAGCTTAGAGGTTATCCTAACCAATCTGTAGTGCCAATAGACAGGCCAACAGGATCTACAGATGATGGAGCAACTATTTTCAATAAATATTCTCTTGAATTAAGATATCCGATTACGCTTAAGCCTTCCGCATCTATTTATGCTTTGACATTCTTAGAAGCGGGTGCTTCTTATGATAATTTCAGAGATTACAATCCTTTCCAGCTTAACAGATCGGCAGGTGCAGGTTTGCGAATCTTTATGCCAGCCTTTGGTTTATTGGGTATTGATTTTGGATACGGGTTCGACCCAATTGTTGGAAGTCCGGGCGCGAATGGATGGGAAACCCACTTTATCATAGGTCAGCAGTTTTAGATTGGCACGATATTTTCTATATTCGAAAACATGAAAAAAATGCTCTTTTTATCGATGATAATCCTGGCAGGAAATTTTGGCGCAAATGCCCAAAAGTCCTTCCGCATTGGTTACGTTGATATGGAGTATATTCTTGAAAATGTCCCCGAATATCAGGAAGCGTCTACTCAACTCGATACCAGAGTAAAAGACTGGCGCGAAGTTGCAGAAAAGAACAGAAGGGAAATTCAGGCTTTAAAGGAGGAACTGGAAAACGAAAAAGCGCTTCTTACTAAAGAACTTATTGAAGAACGCGAAGAAGAAATCGCTTATCGGGAAGAACAAGCCGCCGAATATGAACAAAACAGGTTTGGCCCGAATGGGGATTATATTATTCAGAAGAAACAATTAATAAGACCAATCCAGGATCAGGTTTTTACCGCGGTTCAGGAAATTGCTGAAAATCGTAATCTGGACATGGTTTTTGACCGCGCTTCTGAAAGTGGTATGATTTATGCCTCACGTCAATTAGATGTAAGCGATCAGGTATTGAGAAGTATTAATCGAGCTTCTAACCGACGTCAATTGGATTCAAAAGATGAGATCGAAGATTTTGAACGCGAGGAAAACAGAACTGTGGAAGAGGATGCTGAAATAGCTGAGAAGGAAGATGTGGTTAAAGACAATAAAAGCGAACGCGAAGCACTTATTGAAGAACGAAAAAGACAACGCGATTCAATAAAAGAAGCCAGACAACGCGAATTTGAAGAACGCCGCAACAGAATTCTTGAAGAAAGACAAAGAAAAAAGGATTCCATTGAGGCGATAAGAAACCAGAAAGACACGATAAACTAAATAAATTAAACCTTTAACTTAACAATTAATACCTCTTTAAAATGAAACAATTCAAAACACTTTTTATAGCTTTAGCTTTAACCCTTGGTGCTACCGCTTTTACAAATGCTCAGTCTAAAGTAGCACATATCGCTACCCAGGAGCTTGTTGAGTCTATGCCTGAGTATAAAAATGCTATGGACCAACTTCAGAAGTTGGAAAAAACTTACGATGCTGAGATCAAAGACATGTTGACTGAAGCTCAAAACACAATGCAGCGTTACCAAACTGAAGCTGAAACTCAAACAGAAGAAGAAAATGCAAAACGTGCAACTGAACTTCAGGCAACTGAAAGAAGAATTCAGGAGCATAGCCAAAAGGCAAGACAGGATCTTCAGAAAAAAGAGAGTGATCTAATTCGTCCTGTAATTGAAAAAGCCCGTGAAGCTATCCAGAAAGTAGCCAGAGCACAAGGTTTCGACTATGTACTTGATTCTACTACCGGAACAGGAGTAATCCTTGCAGATGGAAAAGACCTTATGGCCGACGTAAAGTCAGAATTAGGAATGTAATTCCTGATTGATTCAAAATATATTTAAAAACTGCGCCTCATTCGGGCGCAGTTTTTATTTTTGTATATGAGTTCAACCCAACCTATTGGCATTTTTGATTCAGGTGTAGGCGGCACCTCCATCTGGAAAGAAATCCACGAACTTCTTCCCTACGAAAAAACCATCTACCTGGCCGACAGTAAAAACGCGCCTTACGGCACAAAACCGGTAGAAGAAATCATAAACCTCAGCAGAAAGAATACCGAGAAACTTCTGGAAATGGGTGCTAAAATCATTGTTGTGGCCTGCAATACAGCAACCACCAATGCCATAAAAATCCTAAGGAGGAGTTATGACGTCCCGTTTATCGGGATTGAACCGGCAATAAAACCGGCTGCTCTGCATTCCAAAACAAAAGCTATTGGTATTCTCGCTACTAAGGGCACCTTAAGTAGTGAACTTTTTCATAAGGCTTCAGAAATATATTCAAAAGACATTCAAATTATAGAGGTAGAAGGCAACGGACTGGTGGAGCTAATAGAAAGCGGTAAAAAGGATTCCGCGCAAACAAAAAGGCTGCTTTTAAAGATTTTACAACCCATGCTGGAACAATCTATAGATTACCTGGTTTTGGGCTGTAGCCATTATCCTTATTTGATGCCTGTTTTAAAAGAAATTCTTCCCCAAGAGGTTCAGCTTATCGATTCAGGGGAAGCTGTTGCGCGACAAACCAGAGTGATCTTAGCTCAAAATAAGCTGCTTTCCCCGGAATCAGGCGAAAAGCCAATTCCTGAATTTTTCAGCAATACAGATCCGGGAGTGCTGGCTTCACTTATTAATGCTGAAGAAAACAATTATAAGGTTTCCCAATTTGATTTCTAATTTACAGCAGGACATTTACAATCGTACCGGCCGCGATTTTCCCCGAAATCGTAACCCAGAGTAAGTTGATGAAATCCGTTATTGCTTAAAACTATCGAATTAAACTGATGGGTATAAGTGTAGCCAAACATGAAGCGATTATAGTCAAAACCGACAAATGGTGTTAAATACCGTAATTGCTGATTTTTAATTTCCTGACCACCGGTGGTATACTCGGCACCTTCAAAACTGTTTCGATAGGAAATTCCGCCCCAAACTTGACCGAAATCCACTTCATGATAAGCCTTTAAATTGATATCGATATTCTTTTCAGCGGTTTGCTCCCTGAGTTGAAATAAAACAGAGGGCTCATAACTCCAGGGAGAATTTGTTTCAAAAACATAGCCGGTAGAGACAAGATATTTCCGCTGGTTACTGGGAACAGCATCAGAATAAAACAGTTCCCTTCTTATCGACAATATATTTTTGGCTGCCAGGTGCACGTAATAATTCAGGTAATAATAAGAAACGCCAAGATCCATATTTCCGTAGATATCGGCCTGGTCATCTCCTCCTATAATGGGATCATACTCCGTAAAATCACTTTGATCTAATCTATGCTGAATTACTCCAGTGCTTATTCCGAAAGACAGCTGATTAAGGTCAAATTCACTTCGGGAAAACATTAAATGATACGCGAAAGTGGCATATGCCCCGGTTTTTGAGAAATTTCCGTTTTGATCGTTAAAAAGTATACCTCCTACTCCTACCCGCTCTCCAAGCCTTCCGTTCACAGCCAGAGTTTGTAAGTTGGGCGCGTTGTCTACGTCAAACCACTGTTGCCTGGCCGTAAGTCTAATTTGATTGGAATTGGCCGCACCCGCCATTGAAGGATGCAATAAATAAAGGTTATCTGTGAGATAATCTGAATAGGTTGGTATTACTTCCTGGGCGTGACCGGTAGAACCAAAAAGCAACAATAATATCAAAGATTTTTTACCCCAGGATTGTATCGGGGGAAATTTCAAATTACCTGAAACACATAAATTTAATAGGAAAGTTAACCCCATAAGGAAGGTAAAGATATCAATTAGCTAAGTTTTCTTTATTACTTTTGCACAAAAATTTTACTATGAGCACATTCGCCATCAATATACAACCTACAGATAAAACCAGCATTGTTAAATTTGAAGCCAACAAATTTCTCACCCGCCATAAAAGTTTTGAATTTCATAATATAGATGAAGCGAAAAACTCACCCCTGGCCCAGCAGTTATTTTATCTGCCTTTTGTAAAAACCGTTTACATCGCCCAGAATTTCATCGCGATCGAAAAATATGATATCGTGGAGTGGAAAGAAGTTCAGGAAGAAGTTGCTGGCCAGATTGAGGATTATCTAAATAAAGGCGGAGAAGTTGTAAAAGATGATGCGAGCGAAGATAAAAAATCTGTCCCTGTAACGGTTTATGCTGAAAGCACTCCGAACCCGGCGGTGATGAAGTTTGTAGCCAATAAAAAACTGGTGCTTCAGGCTGCAGAATTCAAAAATATAGATGACGCTAAAAATGCTCCTCTGGCCCAAAAGCTTTTTCATTTTCCGTTTGTAAAAGAGATTTTTATGGACGAAAATTACGTGTCTATCCAGAAATATGATATCGCGGGCTGGGAAGAGATTACTATGGAATTGCGGGAATTCATCCGTAATTTTCTTCAGGAAGGTAATGAGGTAATTTCTAACGAAAGCATGGACAAAACCAATCCTGGAGCTCAACCTGAGGAAAAGAAACCTCAGCTTGATCTGGAAAGCCTGGACGACACTTCCCAGCAGGTAATTGCGATCCTGGATGAGTACATAAAACCAGCCGTAGCCGGCGACGGGGGAAATATTCTTTTCGATTCTTATAACCCGGAAAGCAAAACCGTAAAAGTAATCCTGCAAGGCGCTTGCAGTGGTTGCCCATCTTCTACGATGACTCTCAAAAGCGGAATTGAAACCATGTTACGTGACATGTTGAGCGGCAAAGTAGACTATGTCGAAGCTGTAAACGGTTAGCATAGCATTTATCACATTTAAAATTTTTCCAAAGGGCCCGGGCCCGATGCATTATAACATTTTGTGTCGTACTGTCTTTTCGAATATTTAGTCCCATTTTTCATTTCTGAAATGGGACTTTATTTTTTTCTGGTTAATCTCGAGATAAAAAATGGACTTAACTGGATTATCCTCACAATTTTACTTTATATTTTAGATAAAATAACGGTCGTAAATTTTACTTCACGATCCCAACGGAACTTCTAAAATATAAGAAATGAAGGAACCTAACCCAAAATATACCAATGATCTTATTAGGGAGTCCAGCCCCTATTTATTGCAGCATGCTCATAATCCCGTTGACTGGAAAGCCTGGAATGACCAAAGTTTGGAAAAAGCTGAAACGGAAAATAAACTTTTGATAATTAGTGTGGGATATTCGGCATGTCACTGGTGCCATGTTATGGAGCACGAAAGTTTTGAAGACCCCGAGGTGGCTAAAGTGATGAATAGCAATTTTATAAATATCAAGGTAGACCGGGAAGAACGACCGGATATAGATCAGGTTTATATGAATGCCGTGCAGGTGATGACCGGAACCGGCGGATGGCCCATGAATGTGGTGGCTCTCCCTGACGGAAGGCCGGTTTGGGGTGGAACATATTTCAGGAAAGAACAATGGATAAACGCCCTTACCCAGCTTTCCCATTTATATAAACAGAAACCCGAACAATTATTGGAATATGCCGGAAGACTGGAGGAAGGATTACAAAAATTACAGCTCATTGATGTGCCGGCAGAGGAAAAGCCTTTTAGCAGAGATTTTTATGCTGAAATCATGAAGAAATGGAAGTCAGATTTTGATTTTCAGAATGGAGGTTATAAAGGTGCGCCAAAATTTATGATGCCGAATAACTATGAATTCTTATCCAGATATGCATTTCAACAGAAGGATACAGAATTGGAACAATTCACCCTTCACACTCTCACCAAAATGGCCTGGGGCGGTATTTACGATCCTGTTGGCGGCGGTTTTTCCCGGTATTCTGTAGATGAACGCTGGCACGTACCTCATTTCGAGAAAATGCTTTACGACAATGCCCAACTTGTTAGTCTCTACAGCAAAGCTTACAAACACACAAAAAACCTTCTTTTTAAGGAAGTAATTGAAAAAACCCTGGAATTTATAAAGGAGGAACTAAGCTCACCCGAACATGCTTTTTATTCGGCTTTAGATGCTGATAGTTTAAACGAAGATGGAAAGTCAGAAGAAGGTGCTTATTACAGCTGGACAAAACATGAGCTGGAGGAGATGCTTCAGGAGGATTTCAAAGTTTTTTCGGCCTACTTCAATATTAATAAAACCGGATTTTGGGAAAAAAACAGATATGTTTTGATACGAGCCAAAACTTCAGAAGAAATTGCTTCAGAATTTAGTATCTCAGAAGAACAACTAGAAGAGAAGGACCCGTCATGGATGGCGAAACTCAAAAAGCATCGAAATAGTCGCTCCAAACCTGGTCTGGATGATAAAAGCCTCACTTCGTGGAATGCCCTTATGCTCACAGGATACTTAGATGCCTACACGGCTTTGGGAAATGAAGATTATCT
>DATISX010000137.1:0-4268 GCA_035468275.1 Salegentibacter sp. | reverse complement strand
CCAAGATCAGAACGAAGAATCTTGAGTTTATTTTCGTCTTTTTCACGTTTAATGGCTTCAATCTCGATCTCCAGCTGCATGATTCGGCGATCCAGCACATCCAGTTCTTCGGGTTTGGAGTTGATCTCCATCCTTAGTTTCGACGCGGCTTCATCCATAAGGTCAATGGCCTTGTCGGGGAGAAAACGATTGGTTATATATCGCTGTGATAATTCCACTGCAGCGATAATCGCCTCGTCTTTGATCCTCACTTTGTGGTGAGTCTCATATTTTTCTTTTATTCCACGTAGAATAGAGATCGCACTTTCAGTATCTGGCTCATCCACCGTAACCTTTTGAAAACGACGTTCCAGAGCTTTGTCTTTTTCAAAATACTTCTGGTACTCGTCCAGGGTAGTTGCGCCAATTGCTCTTAATTCCCCACGGGCAAGGGCGGGTTTTAAAATATTGGCGGCATCCATCGCGCCCTGACCACCTCCGGCACCTACAAGGGTATGAATCTCGTCTATGAATAAAACAATATTTCCTTCGCTAGAGGTAACTTCTTTAATTACCGCTTTTAATCTTTCCTCAAACTCACCTTTGTATTTTGCCCCGGCGATAAGCGCTCCCATGTCCAGGTTAAAAATCACCTTGTCTTTTAGGTTGTCGGGGACATCTCCTGCAATTATACGATGAGCCAGGCCCTCGGCGATCGCGGTTTTACCGGTTCCGGGTTCTCCAACCAGCATTGGATTGTTTTTGGTTCTTCGGGAGAGGATCTGGAGTATTCGGCGTATTTCTTCGTCCCGTCCAATTACCGGATCCAGTTTCCCTTCCTCAGCCATTTGGTTGAGGTTCTTCGCATATTTATTAAGGGCGTTATAGGTTTCTTCCGCACTTTGAGAGGTCACTCGGTCTCCTTTTCTTAATTCTTCAATGGCAGCTTTTAAGGCCTTTTCAGTAGCTCCCTGATCTTTGAGAATTTGGGCAACTTTACTGGAAGATTTAAAGATCGCCAGGATCAAATGCTCGATGGAAACATACTCATCGTTCATCTTTTTGGCGATAATCGGGGCTTCGTTTACAGTTTTACCGGCTTCCCTGGAAAGAATAATATCTCCACCACTAACCTTCGGAAAACTTTCTAAAGTTTTATCCAGAATATCGTTGAAGAGATTTACATTTATATTCAATTTTTTCAGAAGAAAAGGGGTCACATTTTCATCAACCATGGTTATGGCTTTAAAAATATGTTCGTTCTCAATTTGCTGATGGCCTAATTCCTGAGCTAATTGTTGAGCCTGCTGAATGGCCTCCTGAGATTTTATTGTAAACTTATCGAAATTCATAGTCAAGTTGTTTTTCTGGATTAAAGCAATACTTATACCACTGAAAAATAAAGACAAAATGACCGATTTCTCTAAGAATTTACAGACAAAAAGTCATTTTAATTTAATTTTATGGAAAAATTTTTGAGATTTGGCGGGATATTAAAGTTATTAAGAATTAAGATTAGAAAAAAGAAAAACTATGGGATTATTTGATAAAATGTTCAGGAGTGAAAGAGATATTTCAAAAGAGGAAATCGCCAAAATTCCCTGGAATTATATTACTGAAGAAAAGGACATTGAAGAACTTGAAAAACAATCTTTCAGCAAACCGGTGATCATCTTTAAATACTCTACGCGATGTGGAATTAGCCGAATTACTTTGAGCCAATTTGAAAAAGATTTGCCGGAAAACTTTGATGCTGCCTATTATTTTATGGACCTTGTAAAATACAGATCCTTATCTAACGAGATAGCTGCAAGGTTTAGAGTACAGCACGAAAGTCCGCAGCTAATCCTGTTGAAGGATGGGAAAGTCATTCATCATAGTTCTCATCAAAGTATAAATGCTGCAAAACTTCCTGAATTTATATAAAATTCTAAGCTGTTAAAAATCCTATAATAGGGGAAGGGTTTAGCGGCTGCCTTTGTATCTTTTATTCAAAATCTAAAAAATGGCTAAAAAGGAAGATATCAGGAAACTGGAAGAGAACTGGAAACAGTTAAAAGAGGAAGACAAGGAAAGAGAAGAAGATGAATTCCGCGATGACTCTCAGAAGAAAAGGAATAAAAAGGAAAAAGCTGAGCCCGGAAAAACTGCTGAAGAGATCGCTGCCGACCAGGAACGACAAGAAAAGGAATTTATGGATCGGAACCAGCAAAAAAAGGATAAAGACAAAAAGAAAAAGTTAGAAAAATAAAAAAGCCCGGTTCTCCGGGCTTTTTTTCTTATTTCTTTTTCGGTTGAAAGACCGGCAGAAGTTTGGTTTTTATTTCTCCAAAGCCAATTCGGCGGCCCTCGCTATTGCAGAAACCACGCATAATGACTGTGTCATTGTCTTCAATGAAGTTTCTTTCGCTTCCATCTTTTAATTTAATAGGTTTTTCTCCTTTCCAGCTAAGCTCAAGCATCGAGCCGTAAGAGTCTGGAGTAGGACCTGAGATAGTTCCTGAAGCCATCATATCCCCTGAGTTTACCGGGCAGCCGTTAACAGTGTGGTGAGCCAATTGCTGACTCATATTCCAGTACATATATCTAAAATTCGATTTTGCCAGAATATTCTCTTCACCGTTTTCCGGTTGTAAGGAAACTTCAAGATTAATATCAAAACTTTTCTTTCCCTTGCTTTTAAGATAAGGTAGGGGTTCTATTTCCGGCTTAGGACCTTCAGTTCTAAAAGGCTCCAGGGCATCTAAAGTTACAATCCATGGAGAAATAGAGGAAGCGAAACTCTTAGCAAGAAACGGTCCCAGAGGTACATATTCCCAGGTTTGCATATCTCTGGCACTCCAGTCATTAAACATCACCATCCCAAAAATATAGTCTTCTGCTTCTTCAATTGGAATAGGTTCTCCTAAAACATTTGCATCTGTGGTCACAAAAGCCATTTCCAGTTCAAAATCCACCCGCTTTGAAGGTCCAAATACAGGTTTATCGGCATCCTTGGGTTTGGTTTGACCTTGTGGACGGTGTACCGGGATTCCGCTGGGGATTATAGAAGAACTTCTTCCGTGGTAACCCACAGGCATATGTAGCCAGTTTGGTAATAATGCATTTTCCGGATCTCGGAACATTGTCCCCACATTGGTGGCGTGTTCTTTACTGGAGTAGAAATCGGTATAGTCACCTACCTGAACTGGCATTTGCATTTCTATCTCCTCAAGGGTGAAAAGTACCGTTTTACGATGCTCCTCGTGGTCTCTGAGCTTTGAGTTATTTGCGTCGAAGATATCAGCGATTCGGTTTCGAACCAGACGCCACGTCTTCTTGCCATCAGAAATAAAATCGTTTAAAGTGTCCTGTAGGAATATATCATCGGTTAACGGAATCCCTTCAAAATAACCAAGTTGGTGCAATGCTCCCAAATCTATGGCGTAATCGCCAATACGGGTACCAATTGTAATTACATCATCCCGGGTTAGAAATACCCCAAAAGGAATGTTTTGTATTGGAAAATCGGTGTCTGCGGGAGTATCCAGCCAGGTTTTTCTTTTAGGATCGTTAGCAGTAATAGGCATATAATTGTTGTTTTTTTGTTAAAATCTAATGCATCCAAATATATTATTTTCCTGTTATTAACCGAATGTATTTCTTACTTTTGAGGAATATTTAACGTAAACAATTGTAATGCAGCGAGACACAGTACTTTTTGATTTAATAGAAGAAGAAAAAGAGCGTCAGTTAAATGGGTTAGAGTTAATTGCAAGTGAGAATTTTGTTAGCGACCAGGTGTTGGAAGCTGCCGGTTCTGTACTCACCAATAAATATGCTGAAGGTTACCCCGGAAAACGTTATTACGGCGGTTGTGAAGTAGTAGATAAAGTAGAACAACTTGCCATAGATCGCGTAAAGGAACTTTTTGGGGCAGAATATGCCAACGTGCAACCACATTCCGGTTCTCAAGCTAATACAGCGGTTTTTCATTCTTGTTTAAATCCAGGAGATAAATTTTTAGGTTTTGACCTTTCCCACGGCGGGCATTTAACCCACGGTTCTCCAGTAAACTTCTCCGGAAGACTTTATAATCCCGTTTTCTATGGAGTAGATAAAGAAACCGGACTAATTGATTACGATGCTGTTGCTGAAATTGCCAAAAGGGAAAAGCCAAAAATGATTATTGCCGGTGCTTCGGCATACTCCAGAGAAATAGATTATAAAAGATTTCGAGAGATCGCCGATAGCGTAGGAGCTATTCTTTTTGCCGATATTGCTCATCCTGCCGGTTTGATCGCAAAGGG
>DATISX010000136.1:0-20926 GCA_035468275.1 Salegentibacter sp. | reverse complement strand
TCTACCTGAAGCTACCTGTTTTATAGCCGAATTTCTCCAGTTTCCGTCGAGGTCTTTGTTGAACCGCTGCGGATCTTCACCACCTTCTCCCGAATTGCTTTTCCCTTTCATCCTGTTCATCGCGATGGCCAGGTTTTCGTGTGCCTCTTTGCTGATAGAGCCAAAAGACATCGCCCCGGTTTTAAAACGCTTTACGATCTCTGTCCAGGGTTCCACCTCGTCTATGGGAATCGGGTTCAGGTCCTTGAATTTAAACATTCCACGCAAGGTCATTAAAGCCTCGTTCTGGTCGTTGATGAGTTTTGAATACTCCTTGTAACTCTTCGGGTTATTTTGTTTAACAGCCTGTTGTAGTTTTGCGACGCTGGCCGGGTTAAACATATGTCGCTCGCCGTTTCTTCTCCAGCGGTAATCGCCGCCTATTTCCAGGTCCAGCCCTGAGTCGGTTTCAGGAGGATTAAAGGCCGCATCAAAACGCTTCTGAACTTCCTTTTCAATTTCGTATAAACCAATCCCTTCGATGCGGGTTGGTGTATTGCAGAAATATTTATCTACAAATTTTTGATGGAGACCAAGGATCTCAAAGATCTGTGCGCCGCGATAGGAATGCAGGGTTGAAATCCCTATTTTGTTCATGATTTTTACAATCCCTTTTCCTATAGCCTTGTTGAAATTCTGAACGGCTTCTTCAGCGTCTTCAATATCTATTTCTTTGTCTTCCACGAGCTGGTGAATAATTTCATTTACCATATATGGATTGATCGCGCTGGCACCATATCCGAAAAGCAGCGCAAAGTGATGGGGTTCCCGCGGCTCGGCCGATTCGACCACAATTCCGAAGGAAGACCTTCGGTTATATTTTTTTACCCGGTGATGAACAAAGGAACAGGCAAGTAGTGAAGGGATGGGCGCCAGTTTGGGATTCACATTTCTGTCGCTAAGAATGATCACGTTGCAGCCACGATCCACGGCGTTATTAATCTCATTTATTATTTCATCCAGACGGGTTTCCAGGCCGTTAAGGCCTTTCTCAGCTTCGTATAAAATAGAAATCGATTCGGTTTGGAATCCGGGTTGATCTATGTATTTGATCTTATCGAGGTCCTCGTTGGAGATTACCGGATTTTGTATGCGGAGTTTCTTTGCTTGCTCCGGAATTATATCGAAGATATTGCGATCTTCTCCAATAGACAGACTAATATCAGTGACGATCTCCTCCCTTATTCCATCCAGAGGTGGGTTGGTAACCTGTGCAAATAATTGTTTAAAATAATTGAAGAGAAGCTGGGGTTTATCTGAAAGTACTGCCAGGGGAATATCAGCTCCCATCGAGCCGATTGCTTCCTTGCCAAGAGTTGCCATTGGAGTGATAATGGTACTAATATCCTCCAGGGTATACCCAAAAAGTTTCTGTCTGGTGTTGAAATCTATTTTTTCCTGTGGGGTTTTATTCCCGGTATATGGCACTTCAGCCAAAGGCAGTAGGTTGTTGTTTAACCATTTTCTGTAAGGCCTTTCTGAAACGATCTTGCTCTTTACTTCCTCATCCCGAATTATTCTGCCTTCATTCATATCTACCAAAAACATCCTTCCGGGCTCCAGACGGCCGTGAAGTTCTACATTTTCGGGTTTGATATCCATCACTCCGGTTTCTGAAGACATAATTACGTAACCGTCTTTGGTAAGGGTGTAGCGGGAAGGCCTAAGCCCATTCCTGTCCAGTAAAGCCCCGATATAATTTCCATCGGTGAACGGAATAGAGGCAGGACCATCCCAGGCTTCCATAATACATGCGTTGTATTCATAAAAAGCCTTTTTCTCCTCATTCATAGATGGGTTCTTCTCCCAGGCTTCGGGCACCATCATCATAATCGCTTCCGGCAGCGACCGACCGGTTTGAAGCAGTAATTCCAATACGGTATCCATGGAAGCAGAATCTGATTTGCCGTCGGCGGTTATGGGGATGATCTTTTTCAGGTCTTCGCCAAAAACTTCACTTTCAAAAAGTTCTTCCCTGGCTTTCATCCGGCTTAGGTTTCCTCTTAGGGTATTTATTTCCCCATTATGGCACATATATCTAAAGGGTTGTGCCAGGTCCCAGGTGGGAAAAGTGTTGGTGGAAAAACGTTGATGAACCAACGCAAGTTTGGTAACTACTTTGGGTTCATTTAAATCTTTATAATAGACATTGATGTCCTGGGGCATAAGCAGTCCCTTGTAAATTATAGTATTAGTGGAAAGACTTGGCAGATAAAAACTTTCAGCTTCAGAAAGCTCTGATTTCTCTATGCGGTGTTCGGCAATTTTCCGGGCTGCAAAAAGCCTGGCATTAAATGTAGCTGCTGAAATTTCTTCGTCTTTGCCAATAAAAACCTGCTGCGTATTTGGCTCAGAAAGGGATGCAATACTACCGAGGCAGGCCCTGTTTACCGGCACTTCACGCCAACCGATAATATTAAGCCCCTGGCCGGTGATTTCTTCCTCAAAAATTTCTCTACAAATTTTTCGCTGATTGACAGACCTGGGTAGAAAAACCATTCCTACTGCGTACTCCTTAAAATCAGGAAGCTTGAAATCGCAGTTTTCCTTAAAAAAATCGTGGGGAATCTCTATTAGAATCCCGGCGCCATCTCCGGTTTTTCCATCGGCACTAACCGCACCCCGATGTTCCAGCCTGATGAGGATATCAATAGCCTTATGAATAATATCGTTAGTGCGTTTTCCTTTTAGATTGCAAATAAATCCTGCTCCACAATTATCATGCTCAAATTCGGGTGAATAGAGCCCCTGCTTTTTTAATTTCATTTCCTTCTCGACCTTAAGTAATTTTCACAAAACTATCCAAAAGATTAAGAAAAATGAGGTAGAAGTTTGTTAAATAAGAAATTAATTCAATAAAAACAATTAAATACAGATAAATTGATAATTATATAATTTGATGCAAGCTATTTTACTAATCTTTCATCAGCCGGGATTTAGGAAAAGCAAAAAAAAAGCCCGGTTCCAATGTCTGGACCGGGCTTTCTAACAATATTACAAGTAATTAATCCTTGAGAATAGAACGTGAAATTACTATTTTTTGAATTTCAGAGGTGCCTTCGTAGATTTGAGTGATCTTGGCATCCCGCATTAAACGTTCTACATGATATTCCTTTACATATCCATTTCCACCGTGTATCTGAACAGCTTCTATAGCAACATCCATCGCCGTTTTTGAAGCGTGAAGTTTGGCCATAGCACCAGAAAGATCATAATCCTTATGTTGATCCTTGTCCCAGGCAGCTTTCATTACCAGATGTCTCGCAGCCTCAATTTGAGTATGCATATCTGCCAATTTGAAGGCGATTGCCTGGTGGTTGCAGATCTCAGTTCCAAAAGCTTTTCTTTCTTTTGAATATTTTAAAGCAAGTTCATAAGCCCCGGCAGCGATTCCCAAAGCCTGAGCCGCTATTCCAATTCTTCCTCCCGAAAGGGTTTTCATCGCGAATTTAAATCCGAATCCGTCTTCCCCGATTCTGTTTTCCTTCGGAACTTTTACGTCGTTAAAGATTAAAGAGTGTGTGTCGCTACCACGAATTCCCATCTTCTGTTCTTTTGGTCCAATTTCAAAACCTTCCCATCCTTTTTCAACGATAAAAGCATTGATGCCTTTATGTTTTTTTTCACGGTCGGTTTGGGCTATTACAATGTGGTAATCGGCAGTATTTCCGTTGGTGATCCAGTTTTTAGTTCCGTTCAAAACATAGTGATCACCTTTATCTATGGCAGTGGTTCGTTGTGAAGTTGCATCGCTTCCTGCTTCCGGTTCGGAAAGACAAAATGCGCCTAATTTTTCACCGGTGGTTAGCTTGGCAAGATACTTCTCTTTTTGTTCAGGATTGGCGTAGGTATCAAGGCCCCAGCAAACCAGGGAATTATTAACAGACATCACCACCGAAGCTGATGCATCTATCTTAGAGATTTCTTCCATGGCCAAAACATAGGCAACCGTATCCATTCCGCCTCCACCGTAATCAGGAGACGCCATCATTCCCAGGAACCCGAGTTCCCCCATCATTTTCACCTGTTCGGTAGGAAACTCCTGTTTTTCATCTCTTTCTATAACGCCGGGCAGGAGTTCATTCTTTGCGAAATCCCGTGCGGCTTCGCGTATCATTATATGTTCTTCTGTGAAAGTGAAATCCATATCTGTATTTTTGTTTAAGGAAAAACTAATTTTCGTCCCCAAAGATAGCTTTTTGATATCTATTATTCAATTTACTTTCTTTAATTTTACGAATATGAAAAAAGCGAGATATAAGGTTTTAGGGGTCATGTCGGGTACATCCTTGGACGGCATCGACCTTGTCTATGTGAACTTTGACTTTAAAGGCCAGTGGTCTTACAAGATTCTAAAGGCTGAAACCAGTCCGTACCCATTAAACTGGCAGGAAACTCTGGCGGCTGCAATAAATTATTCGGAAGAAAGTCTGGATGAACTTAACTTAAAATATACACAATATCTGGCCGGGGTGATCTCTCAGTTCCTGGAGAAACATAATATCACCGATCTGGATGCGGTGTGCAGCCATGGTCATACCATAAAACATGAACCTCAAAACCAATATACCCTTCAGATTGGAAACCTGCCTCAGCTGGCTTATTTAACAGGGCAAAGGGTGATATGTGATTTCCGGGTGCAGGATGTTAAACTCGGCGGTCAAGGGGCACCTCTTGTTCCCATTGGAGACCGACTTCTGTTCCCGGAATATAAATACTGCCTTAATCTGGGTGGCTTTGCCAATATTTCTACCGAAGAAAACGGAAAGAGAATTGCCTATGACATTTGTGCCGTAAACACGGTTTTAAACCATTATGCAAAAAAAATGGGGAAAGAGTTCGACGAAGGCGGGAAACTTGCCGCAGCCGGCGAGCTGAACGAAAAGCTTTTAAAGGAACTGAATAAGCTTGCATTTTATAAACAGAAGCCACCAAAATCCCTCGGAATTGAATGGGTTACTGCTGAAGTCTTTCCAATTCTTGAAAAATATGAAGAAGATATTCCTTTCATTCTGCATACCTATTCTGTACATATCGCGCAACAAATAGTTGATGCTCTGGATAATTTTAAAGATTCCAGCGTGCTTATCACCGGTGGTGGCGCTTTTAATAATTTTATTATTAAGGATCTAAAAGATAGGTCTAATTGCCACTTTGTAATCCCATCGAAAGAACTTATCGACTTTAAGGAAGCTCTAATTTTTGGATTACTTGGAGTGCTGAAATTACGTAATGAGGTGAATACTTTGGGCTCGGTCACAGGGGCAAAAAAAGACCATTCAGCAGGGGTGATATTTGAACTATGAAAATTTTATTGAAATATCAATAAGATTAGACTTAGTTTATATATTTGCCAAAAACCACATCTAAAATGAAGGAATTATTAAAGTTATATGAAGAAAAAGCGCCTGAAATTGTTTTTAACTGGCGCGATTCTGAAACCGAAGCCGAAGGATGGACAGTAATAAATTCCCTGCGCGGAGGTGCTGCCGGAGGAGGTACTCGTATGCGTTCCGGGCTTGATATGAATGAAGTGCTCTCCCTGGCCAAAACTATGGAGGTGAAATTTACTGTTTCTGGTCCTGCTATTGGCGGTGCAAAATCGGGAATTAATTTTGATCCTAACGACCCCAGAAAAAAAGGCGTGCTGGAACGCTGGTATAAAGCGGTTTCTCCATTGTTGAAAAGCTATTACGGAACCGGTGGCGACATGAATGTAGATGAAATTCACGAAGTGATTCCTATAACTGAAAATTGTGGGGTTTGGCACCCGCAGGAAGGGGTTTTCACCGGACACTTCCAACCCAGTGAAGCCGACAAAATCAACAGAATTGGCCAACTTCGTCAGGGCGTGATCAAGGTTCTCGAGAATTCAAATTACTCGCCAGACACCAGTAGGAAATACACAGTGGCAGATATGGTCACGGGTTATGGAGTTGCTGAGTCTGTAAAACATTACTATGCGATTTATGGTGGAAATGTTCAGGGTAAGAGAGCTATTGTACAGGGATTTGGTAACGTTGGATCTTCTGCTGCCTATTATCTCTCTCAAATGGGGGTTAAAATAGTCGGGATTATTGATCGTGACGGAGGTTTGATAAATGAAGAAGGATTTTCTTTTGAAGAGATTAAAGAATTGTTCCTGGCTAAAAAAGGGAGCACCCTAAGTCACCCTGATTTAATCCCTTTTGATGAGGTTAACGAAAAGATATGGAAACTGGATGCCGAAATATTCGCGCCTTGTGCAGCTTCCCGTCTAATAAATAAGGAGCAGATCACCAGTTTGATAGAACGAAAACTGGAGGTTGTATCCTCTGGTGCCAATGTGCCTTTCGCCGATGAAGAAATCTTTTTCGGACCAATTATGGAATATACCGATGAGAAAGTAAGTCTTATCCCCGATTTTATCGCAAACTGTGGGATGGCCCGTGTTTTCGCTTATTTTATGGAGCGTAGGGTGCAAATGACAGATGAGGCTATCTTTAATGATACTTCCATGACCATTAAAAATGCAATTCAGGATACCTTTAACCATAACAGCAGTAAAACAGGTGTAAGCAAAACAGCTTTTGAGATCGCACTTAAACAACTTGTGTAAAAAACACTTGACAAAATTGTTTATGACAGTAAATGAAATGCCCCGCCTGAATGGTGGGGTTTTTGTTTTTAAACTTCTTTTATTCTGTGACCTTGAGAAAGAGTTTTAAATAATTAACGGTCGATTAACAGAACGGCCCTTGTCCTGCTGAATATTTTACTATTTTTGGTTACAATTAAAAAGCGTTTATTACGTTAGATACAAAACCCTAAAAGATACCTATGCTATACTTTTTTCAGCAGGATGACGTTGCTCAGGCCGCTCAGGAGGCAGAGCCCATAGTAGAAGAAAAAACCCTTTCTTTATTTGACCTGATGATGAGCGGTGGCCTTGGTGGCCAGATCATTATCCTTATTCTTTTTATCCTCTTGTTCGCGGCAGTCTATATTTATTTTGAAAGGCTATTTGCTATTAAGGCAGCCAGCCAGGTAGACAAGAACTTTATGCTTCAAATCAAGGACAGCGTGTTGAATGGAAATATAGAATCGGCTAAAATGCGCTGTGAACAAAGCGATTCTCCGGTTGCCCGACTAACTCAGAAGGGAATTTCCCGAATTGGAAGCCCCCTGGAAGATATCAATACCGCAATTGAAAATGCAGGACGCCTGGAAGTTTACAAGCTGGAGAAGAACGTAAGTATCCTCGCAACAATTGCCGGAGCCGCACCAATGATTGGGTTTTTGGGTACCGTAATTGGTATGGTCCTTGCTTTTCATGAATTGGCAACAAGCAGCGGCCAAGCGCAAATGGGAGCCCTTGCAGAAGGTATCTATACTGCGATGACAACCACCGTTGCCGGACTTATTGTTGGTATTATCGCTTATATAGGTTACAACCACCTTGTGGTAAAAACCGATAAAGTGGTTCATCAAATGGAGGCTACAGCGGTAGATTTCTTAGACTTACTAAACGAACCTGCTTAATATGAATTTAAGAAGCAGAAATAAAATCAGTGCAGATTTTAGCATGAGCTCGATGACAGATATCGTTTTTCTGTTGTTGATCTTTTTTATGTTAACCTCTCCGGTTATAACGCCTGAAGCTCTGGATCTTATCCTTCCAAAAGCAAAAGGTAAAACCACCACCCAGCAGAATATTGCGGTAAGTATTACTAAAGACCTGCAGTTTTATATAAATGATGAAAGAGTTAGCGCAAGTGCTTTGGAAAGTACACTTAAAAGCCGACTTGTAGGCGAAGAGGACCCAACCATAATTCTAAGGGCCGAAGAAGGGGTGCCAATTGAAAAGGCCGTAAATGTTATGGATATCGCCAACCGAAATAGTTATAAGATCGTACTGGCCGTAAAACCTGAATAAAATGGCAATGCTTGAAACAAAACACGAGAAAAAATCTTTTACCATTACGGTGGTGCTTCACGTGCTTTTGATCATTTTAATGCTCTTTTTAGGTTTTAAATATTTAGATCCGCCTCCTGAAAACGGGATTGCCATAAACTTTGGTACTTCTGAAGTTGGTGCGGGGGAAAACCAGCCAACCGAACCTGTACAATCATCGCCGCAACAAACTTCTGCTCCCGAGCCGGTTTCTCAACCTGACCCGGTAATTGAAGAAGAAGTAGCGACCCAGGAAACAGTGGAAGCTCCTGTGATCGAAAAGAAAAAGGAACCAACCCCTGTGAAGAAGGAAACTCCTGAAAAACCAAAGGAACAGCCCCCGGCTGAAAAACCAGAACCCAAACCCGATCAATCTACTACCGATGCCATGAGCAGTATCCTTAACGGTCCTGAGCGCAGCGGTTCAGAAACTGGAGGGGAAGGTGATGATAATCAGGCGGGCGATAAAGGTTCACCTGATGGTGATCCTAATGCCAGTTCTTATTACGGAAACGGAACCGGAATTGATGGAGATGGTAATTACCGCCTCGGAGGCCGTAGGGCCCTTAATAAAGAGAAATTTGTTCAGGATTGTAATGAATCCGGGATTGTGGTAGTGCGAATTGAGGTTAATCGTTCGGGGCAGGTAATTAACGCAACCCCGGGTATAAAAGGCACGACCAATTCTGCTTCCTGCCTCACTGAGCCGGCAAGACGCGCCGCACTTGCTACTCGTTTCAACAGCGATAACGATGCTCCATCCAGACAGGTGGGGACCATTATTTATAATTTCAAACTTTCAGAATAGGTGAAAACTTACAAAGAAACTGTTGATTGGATGTTTCAGCAGTTGCCTATGTACCAGCGGGTAGGAGCTCAGGCATTTAAAAAAGACCTTACCAAAACCCTTCAGCTTGCTAAGCACCTGGGAGAACCTCATAAAAAATTTAAGTCTATTCATGTGGCCGGGACCAATGGAAAAGGTTCCACCAGCCATATGTTGGCTTCTGTATTACAGGAAGCCGGATATAAGGTAGGGCTTTATACCTCGCCACATCTTAAGGATTTCAGGGAACGCATTAAAATTAACGGACAACTAATTCCAGAGAAGACGGTGGTTAGTTTTGTGAAGGCTCATAAAGAATTCCTTGCCAATGCTAAACTTTCATTTTTCGAAATGACCGTTGGCCTGGCTTTCGATCATTTTGCCAAACAGGAAGTTGATATTGCGGTAATTGAAGTGGGGATGGGAGGCCGTTTGGATTCCACCAATATTATTACTCCCGAAGTTTCTTTAATCACCAATATAAGCATGGATCATACCGCTCATTTGGGGAATACTCTTCCCGAAATAGCCCGTGAGAAAGCTGGGATTATTAAAAGAGATGTTCCGGTGGTAATTGGGGAAAAGCATAAAGAAACCACCCCGGTTTTTAAGGAAATCGCCGAAAAACACAATTCGAAACTGGTTTTTGCCCAGGAGCTCCGCTTTCACAAATACAGCACCGATCTTAAAGGAGATTATCAGAATAAGAACATGAAAAGTGTCCTCGGAGTGGTGAAGTTGCTCAGAGGGAAAGGATGGGAAATTCCTGAAGAATGCCTGAAGAACGGTTTAAATAGTGTGAAACTCCATACATCCCTGCAGGGTCGATGGGACATATTACAAGAAAAACCCAAAGTGATCTGCGATACCGCCCATAATAGTGATGGTCTTAAGCTTGTTTTTAAACAACTTAAAGGAGAAGAATTCCAGCATTTGCATATAGTTCTTGGAGTGGTGAACGATAAAGACCTGGAATCTATCTTACCCATTTTTCCCAAAGATGCTCAATTTTATTTTTGTAAACCTGAAATTCCTCGCGGACTCGATGCTGGAGTTTTAGCTGAAAAAGCACTGGAATACGGGCTGGAAGGAAGGGTATTTGATTCGGTTTCAAAAGCTTATGAAGCCGCTGTGGATAGTGCCTTGGATGAAGATCTGGTCTTCGTGGGAGGCAGTACTTTTACCGTTGCTGAAATAATTTGATTTTTTTTGTTTTTTCTTGGTGCAAAAGAAAAACTAATCTATATTTGCATCCGCATTAAAGAATGGGCGCGTAGCTCAGTTGGTTCAGAGCACTTGGTTTACACCCAAGGGGTCAGGGGTTCGAATCCCTTCGCGCCCACTTAATGGTAGAAGGTTTCCTGTAATTGGAAGCCTTTTCTGGTTTTTATATTGCTGATGTTTTTGTAAATTTGATTAGCTCAGTTAGTTCAGAGCATCCCGATTTCATATCGGGAGGGACAGGTGTTCGAATCACTGGCCGTCTACATTTATATCCAAATCCCAAAGTTCACCTAATTCAGGGATTTTTTTATGGAAAAATTTTACGTGTACATATTATTTTCTAAGACGCTGGACAAATATTATATCGGTTCCACTCAGGATATTGATATTCGTTTAGAAAAACATCTCCAAAGTAAGAAAGGTTTTACATCCAGGGCCAAAGATTGGATAGTTGTTTATTCTGAAGATTTTCAAAGTAAACAGGAAGCAATGAAAAGAGAATTTCAAATCAAAAAGTGGAAAAGCCGGAGAATGATTGAGAAGTTAATTGGGAAGTAGCTCCATTGGTTCAGAGCATCCCGATTTTTCATCGGGAGAGCCAGGGGTTCGAATCCCTTCGCGCCCACTTAATGATAGAAGGTTTCCTGTAATTGGAAGCCTTTTCTGGTTTTTACACTTCTATTACGTAAAATTAAATTTTATTTCAACTAATATTTTAGTTAAGTTAGTGGTTTTTACGGATGCCCAAAAATCTTGTAAAACCACTTATGAAATTATTCTTGCGAAATAGACTTAGCCTGTTTCTTTTAATATTAATGGCTTCGTGTCAGACATACCATCCTTTAAATAAACATAATTACTTTAACGGAAGTATACTTTATAACGACCCACTTAATATTAGATTTAAATATTTTGGTGATATTAATTTTGAAACCTTATCCAAAATTGATAAAACGAAAATTAAAAATACAGTAAAAGACGTTGAAGGAATTACAACTAGAGATCTTTTGGCGTACGGAGTAACTAATCTGAATCCTGAATACCAAATAATGCTCTTTGTGAAAAATGTAAAGAAAGAGCAACAGCCTACTCAAAAGATTGAATTAGTTCTCAACGATACTACTCAGAATAGGGTTCTTTATAAAAAAATTGCCGGAGATAAAATTGCATATCTTTTATTAGATGCATTGGATACTAATAAAAGTATAAAATCTATTACAAATGATGGCTTATCCTTGATGAAATCTTTATCCGTAGACAATGTTGTTGAAGAGGAACTTAATTATTCTGACGTTTTTGATTCAAATAGAGATGATTATAATTATTTAGAAACTAGGGATAAATTAAAAAAAGCACCCGTTACTGAAAGCAACAAAAATGAATGGATGCAATTTCAATTCTTAGCAACAGTAAATTCTTTTATGGCTAATAATTCTGAGTATGAAAGGCTCATTCAGGAATTTGAAACTAAAAGAAAGGATTATCTAAAACCTTTTTTAGATACATTGTTAAGTGGAAAAGGAATAAGGAAAAATGTTGCGGTCATAAAAGAAATTTCTGTTTTAGCCAGAGATACTCGAATAGTAATGCTTAATGAAAATCATTGGTATCCGAAACATAGGTTTTTAGGTTATAAACTTTTAAAACCACTCAAGGAGAAAGGGTATACACATCTTGCGTTAGAAGCACTTTTCCAAAACCAGGATTCTATTTTAAATCATAGAGGTTTCCCGACTTTTTCTTCGGGATATTACACAAGAGAAACCTTTTTTGGTCATTTTATTAGAAAGGCCAAAGAACTGGGTTTTGAAATAATGGAATATGAAAGCTATAATAAAAATGTGAATCGGGAACTTGGTCAAGCTCAGAATTTAGCAGACCTTTTAAAGAAAAATCCTGATTCTAAAGTTTTTGTATATGCCGGTCTGGATCATATCCTTGAGGAGCCAACTGATCGAGGGAAAAGTATGGCAGTTTATTTAAAAGAACTTACTCACATTAATCCCTTGACCATAAACCAAGTCGATGTAGTTTCAGAAACTACCGATGAACTAGTTTTAATCCCGTTCACCTCCGTAGAAAATATTGATAAGTTGCATAAACGTAATGTTGATTTTTTTATTATTAATAACTTAGAACCTGTTTTAAGCGACATCTTTTCAACTACTGCCCTGAAAAAAATAGTGATACAAGAAGAAGTTTTAGAAAAATATATAGGTGAAGATCTATTGGTGAATGTTTATCAATTAAATGAATATAATTCTTTTAAATCCCGGGCTGTCCCCATATTATCCAAAATCGAAAGGGTTTCAGATGAAAAAACAATTGAAATGACACTGCCACCGGGGGAATATTTTCTTAAACTAATTTCTGTGGAGGATGATAATGTGTTAATGCAAGAAGTTCGTTAGGTTAGATTCTCAGACAAAATAGTATCCGTTCACAAGGACCTTCTCATTCTAAAAATGCTAATTGAGCCAATCTTTAATCAGCCTTTGATACCATCGAAAAAATAGAATCTTCATTATCTTTCCCGCTGAAAACCTTGCAGTTAATAACTTCTGCAGCGGCCTTATTCTAACCAGACGGTCCTCATGTTTTTTCCCCTTTTTTCTGAGCTTATTATGTATGCTGAAGGAGGCTCGATCCATATCAGAGAAAACAAAACTAAAAAAGGAATCGTAACCTCCGCTGTAGGAATTCATATCGCTATAGGTTCAGTTTAACCTGGAGCGATTATACAAAATTTTGATCGAGCAGTTTGGCTGGGACCTCAGTGATACCCGGCTCACTTTAAGTCTGGCGATATTTTCCTGGGCATCTCGGCCGCGTTTTTAGGGAATATTATAGAAATATTTCAGAGAAGTGAAAGTAAATTAATTATGGCCGGCGTCCTTAGTTTTCCTTGCCTTCAAAAAAGTCCTGCTAAAAAGATTTTAAAGCTTACTTTTACTGCTAAATAAAAAAGGGTGATTAGCTCAGTTGGTTCAGAGCACTACCTTGACAGGGTAGGGGTCACTGGTTCGAATCCAGTATCACTCACTTTAAAATTATAAAGTCCCATAAACATTACGTTTTTGGGGCTTTTTTTTATTTCAGGGGAGGTCTAGTAAATTTTAGCAATAATTTGCAGAATGTTTAATGTGTTGTGGTGCAGAGACTTATATTGATAAAAAAGATTTATTTGTATTTTTATAAATAGCAAAACATAATAAAGGAAAACTTTTAATGATAAGACCTGGCTTAATATTGTTACTTATGGCTCCGATTTTTGGATTTTCACAAAATAGTGAGTTGGGGAATTGGTTTATCTATTTCGGGAACAAAAAAATCAGTGATAAGATAAACTGGCATCACGAAGCTCAATATCGAAATTACAATGCAATTGGAGATTTAGAACAATTACTGCTGAGAACAGGTATTGGATACAATCTTACAGAAAATAACAACAACCTTCTTTTTGGTTATGGATATATATTAGGCCAGAACTATGGGAATAACACAGATGAAAAAACAAGCCTTAATGAGCATCGAATCTATCAGCAATTTATAACTAAACAGAGTTTTGAAGGAGTAAATATCCAGCATCGCTATCGATTTGAACAACGATTTATTGAAGAGGATTTTAAGTTACGATTTAGATATTTTCTTGGGTTAAATATCGCCCTGAACAAAAAACAATTTGAAGATAAAACTATCTATTTTTCAGCCTATAATGAAATTTTCTTAAATTCTCAGGAAAATGTATTTGATAGAAATCGGTTGTATGGAGGATTAGGGTATACGCTAAGTAAAAGTTTGCGTTTTGAGGTAGGATATATGAATCAATTTCTCAACATTGGAAATAGAGATCAAATAAATTTAATTTCTTTTTTTAACTTTTAAATAAAAACAAATGAACTGGAAATTTAAACTTGTGGTATTGTCAATGGCAATTTTGTCTTTTACAGCTTGTAATCAGGATAAAAAGACAAACGAAGAAAGTGAAAGCATTAGAGTAGATGATACTATTTCAGCATCTTCAGGAGAAGTGTTAACTCAAGAACAGCAGGATGCTTTAACACCTGATGATGTAATAGAACTTCTAAAAGAGGGGAATAATAGATTTGTGAATGATGATATGACTGTAAGAAATCATACAGAACAAATAAGAAAAAGCGCAAAAGCTCAATTTCCAAAAGCTATTGTATTGTCTTGTGTAGATAGTAGAGTTCCTGTTGAAGATGTTTTTGATTTAGGTATTGGTGATCTGTTCGTTGCCAGGGTTGCCGGTAATTTTGTGAATGAAGATATTTTAGGAAGTATGGAATTTGCTTGTAAAGTGTCAGGGTCCAAACTGGTTTTAATCCTGGGTCACGAACATTGTGGGGCAATTAAAGCAGCGATAGATGATGTAAAACTGGGGAACATAACGCCTATGCTTCAAAATATAAGACCGGCAGTTGAAAGTGTGGAATATGAAGGTGAGAAAAACTCCGAAAATCAAGAGTTTGTGGGTATGGTATGTGAGCAAAATGTGCTGGATAATATAGAGGAGATTAGAGATGACAGTCCTATCTTAAAAGAAATGGAAGAAAACGGGGAAATTAAAATAGTAGGGGCTGTGTATGATATGGACGATGGAAAAGTTGATTGGTTGGAATAGACTATGCCTAAGAAAGTATATGCGGTAATGCTCCCTAAACGCTTGCATCGCGCACATACTATCAATTATAGAAAAGAGCAAATTGTTAAGCTTAAAAATTTCTATTTTTCTATTCCCCAATCAACCCAAACCTGTAAAAGGTCTTCAGTCTTGCGATTCGGTTTTTGGAGAGATATTCAAAGAATTTATTCTGGGCGTTTATATAGCTCATCTGCCTGGAATTCACCATAAAAAGTGAACTCTCTCCGGCCATAAACATCCGCCTTTCGCCCTCCAGGAGTCTCCCGGTATTTTCTACCGTTTGCTGATAAATATCCAGTTGCTCGTTGCTGGTTTTCCATTCATTTAGTGCGGCGTGGGCTTTATATTTCAGGTTGGCACGATAGTTTTCCAGGTCCATTCGAGCATCTGCGACTTTTAGATTGGCGAGTTTTACTTTTCCCCGTTCTTTCCTTAAAAAAAGAGGCATTTCGAATTCGAGTCCGAAATTGTAATTGTTCATGGAATATTCCGCGGTGGGAATCTCGTCTATTGTTTCGGTTAATACATTGTATTTTAGGTTGAGCTCGGGTTTTAATTGTTCCCTGCTCCAACGCCTATCGATTTCCAACTGATCTATTTTTAAGCTGCTGCGACGTAGCTCGGGATGTTGTTCGATGAGCTCCTCGGTTTCTCCAAGAAATTGTTGGTCAATTGGCACGCCCGTAGGTTCCTGAAAGGCCGGGATGGTACCCTCGGCAATTTCCAGCGGGGTAACACCTTCAAGCCAGAGATAAACCGAAATCTGTTCCGAAGCATTTATAAATTTTAGCCGGGCTTCATTATAACCTATGAGGTTGTTCTGTACCTGTATTCTTGCTTCGGTGGTGTCTATGGCTGCCACTTCCCCGGCAAGGCTGCTTCGTCGTACGCCTTCAAAACTTTCTTCAGCGATCTCAATGGCTTCTTCATAGGTTTGCATCACCGAATAACTTTCAAACCATTTCCAATATGCTTTGCCCGCTTCATAGATAAGTTCGTTAATCATTAGCTCGCGTTCCATTTGAGACATTTTCCTGAAGAGCTGTGCTTTACGGAGTTCGGCCCGTCTTTCATCTATGAAAAGGCCTTCTCCTAATGAAACCGAAATCCCACCATACCATAGGCCGTCTGCAGGAGTGATATGCTGCGGGTTGAGGTAAGCGCCTTCATTCAGGTCGTAACCACCCTGAAATTCTATTCCAAACCAGGTTGGGATCTTTAATCCGCTTTCGATTATGCTGTAATATTCGGTCTCTTGAAAATTTTTCTGCTTGGTATTATTAAAAATCTTGGGATCAAAAGCTCCTCTTGCCTGTTGCACTTCAGCCTCGCCTATCTCTAGCTGATTCTCGGCCTGCCGGGCAACGGGATGGTTTGCCTTCACCAACTGGATATATTCCTCAAAAGTGAGAATCTTTTCAGCCTCAAATTCCTGTGCCCAAACGGGAAAAGCCAGGAAAGTTAGCATTAACAGGAATATATTTTTTAAAAAGCTCATTTTCATTTTCTTGTTTTGCTACTTTTTTCTGAATTATTTTCTTCTCCTTCCTTGGCATAAAAATCAGGAGGGAAGCCGTTGATATTTCTCCACAGCTCATACCACACCGGAACATCTTTAAGTAGCACCATATTTGAAGTTCCTGCACCTAAACGCAAGGCTTCAGGCCATTGCGGCTCTTCGGGATCGGGAGCAACCAGAACCCTGTACCGCCCGTTTTTGGTGATAAACCTGTCTATGGCAAAGATCTCTCCGCCATAAGTCCCGTGACTTTGCTCGGGCCAGCCTGAAAATACAATGGCAGGCCATCCGTCAAATTGAATCCTTACATCCTGGCCTTTTTGCAGCAGTGGCAGGTCGAGTGGACGCACATACATTTCTACTGCCAATTCATAATCGGCAGGCATAATGCTCACAATTTGATCGCCTTCCTTTAAAGTTTCCCCAATCCCCGACTGAATAGCCTGGGTGATATACCCGTTGGTAGGGGCGGTGATATAATACATCCCCTGCCTCACCGAGTAATTGGTGTACTGATTCTCCAGTTTAGTGATCTCGGCCTCCGATTCATAAAGACCGGTTAACGTGGTATATTTATCTGATTGCGCTTTGGCAACGGCATCCCGGTATTGCGCCTGTATGGAACTCAGTTCCACTTCAGCATTAATTACCTCATTTTGGCTGGTAAGCAGTTTATTTTGAGCCGATATCAATTCAGCTTCCTCTTTACGCATGCTAAGCCTTCGGTTTTCAAGATCGGTAAGGGATTTTAGTCCTTCTTCATACAAGCCCTGAATTCGTTCGTATTGTTCTTCAGCAATTTCATAATTTATTTCAGCTGCCTGGTAGTCCATACTATCGCTTTGTACTTTAAGCCTTGCCTGCTGTGCTTTATTCCTGGCCTGTTGTAATTTTAGCTGATTGGTTTCCAAAAGAGCCGCGATCCTGTTATCAAGAGCTTTCACCTTTTCCCTGTAAGATCCAACAGCAAGTTCCTTGGAATTTAATTGCTCCCGGGTTCTGTTTAACAGGTCAGGATCAAAATAATCGTCTTTTATTTCTGAAACGAACATGATTGTATCGCCTTTTTCAACATAATCGCCTTCCATCACAAACCAGTCTTCAATTCTACCGGCAATAATAGATTCAATACTTTGAGGTCGGTGTTCAGGCTGAAGTGCGGTTACCTCGCCCTTGCTTCGAATATTCTGAGTCCAGGGAAGAAACATACTTATTAATAGCAGCAGAAAAAATATAGTGATTAGGCGTTTTACCCATTTCCCGGATTTTCGGCTTTCCACCTTTTCAAGGCTGCTGTAAGAAAACTGATTAACCTTGTCAGTTATTTTATTTGATGATATATTAAGCATCTTCCTGATTTTTAAATTCCTCTGATGATCTCAATTCCTCATAAGTGCCGGTTTTGGTAATTTTCCCTTCTGAAACAATGGCGATCCGGTCACATCGTCTGGCAAAATGAGCTTCGGAAGAAACGGCTATCAGGGTCCAGTCCTGTTCTTCAGAAGTAAGAAAATCCATGATCTTAAATCGTTCCTGGCGATCCAGGTTATCAAGAATATCTTCAATTAGCAATAAATTTGGTTTGCTTACAATGCTTCGGGCAATTAGAATCTTGGTGATTATACTACGGGAGGATTTATATCCCTGGGGCTCCACAAAGGTATCGTAGCCTTTTGGAAGGTTCCTGATAAAACTTTTTAGCTTTAGATGATTAACCGCCCATTTCACATTTTCAAAAGGGATATCTTTTCTTCCCATGGTGATGTTTTCCAGCACCGTGCCTTCAAACAGGGTTCCGTTTGCAAAACATTCCCCTATCACCGATCTCATGTCGTTGATATTTAAGTTGTTAAGTGAAATTCCATTGTAGGAAACGACTCCTTCTTTAACATCATAGAGACCGGCGATTAGTTTAAGTAAAGTGGACTTCCCGGAATTGTTTTTACCGGCAATCAAAAACTTTTCACCTCTCTTCACCGCAAAGGAAATTCCATCCAGGATCTTTGTTTCACTCCCCGGGTATTTAAAGCTGAGGCTTTCAGTTTTCACCTTCATTCCCGGACTAGTCATTTCATCTTTAAGATTTATTCCTTCAGATCTTTCCAGTTCAAGATCGGTTACTTCTCCTATTTTCTCAAGGCCTGTAAGCACGTCATAAATTGTTTCAAGGCTAACTATAAGTTTTTCCACCGATCCCATCACCAAAAGAATGATGATCTCGGCCGCCACGAACTGCCCGATATTTATGGTTTGTTCCATGACCAGGATTCCTCCAAGGATTAACAAACTGGCGGCTACAATCACTTTAAAAACGACCATAAAAGAATATTGCCGCATCAGTAGTTTAAAATGGCTCTCCCTGGATTTCAAATACGAATTCACGCTTGTATTTGTTCTTTCCAGAGGCAGCTCTGTATCTCCCGCAAGTTTAAAGGAGATATTGTTACGGCCTACTTCTTCGAGCCAGTGAGCAACTTTATACTTGTGTTTGGATTCCTCTAAACTGGTAGAAAGTCCTTTTTTTACCGTAAAATGAAAAATTATGTAAAGCAGAAAAACCAGAAGTACACTGAAAACGATAAATAAAGGATGATAGAGCGATAAAAGGATTAGTCCAAATACTACCTGCAAAACAGCCACAGAAAAGTCGATAAGAAGTTTTGGCAGGCCTTTTTGAACCGTCATAACATCGAAGAACCGGTTCATTAATTCAGGGACGTAATGTTTATAAAGCGCCTCCATTCTAACTCTGGGAAGGCGATAGGAAAATTCGAAGGCTGCTTTGGTGAATATTTTTTGCTGAAGGTTTTCAGTAATTCTAAATTGAAAAATCCGCAATATCCCCGTTGCAGCTACTCCCATTACTACAAAAATTATTAGCAAAATCCATGAGGTAGTAACTTCTCCGCCAATTATAAGATTTACAATCGCCTGGATACCCAATGGTACCGATAAATAAACGAGTCCGTTAAAAACAGAATAGATATAAATATTGATAATTTCCTGCTGGTCTGGTTTTAATAATCTGAAGAGTCTTTTTAATGGGCTTGGCTTTTCGGTATTTGTCATCTGGTCTTTACTCATTTATTATTCTTGAATAGTGCGAAAAATCATCTCCGTGTAAAACTGAGTGACTGCATCTTCTCCCTTAACTATATCTGTTAATCCAGGCAGATGATCGGCAAAAAAACGCTGATTATGAGCGCCCTCAATAATGGTTGAAACCAACATATGCGGGTATTTATAATCTGAGTTGATTTCCAGAATAATATCACTCACCCGATTCACCAGTTTTTTATAGCCGGCAAAAACGCCAGCTTTGTTCTGCTGATCAACTTCTTTGGTTAAATAAACTTTTGATGATTCTGAAATAATGATATTCTGAAGCTTTATCTCATTTATATGAGAAAAACTGCTATCCTCATCAATTGGTTTTGTAAGCAGATTAATAGCTCTTTTGAGCTTCTCTATAGGAGAATCGATATTGGCAGTTTTAAAAATAAAATGATATTCCAGCCAGCCCCAATACCAAATGGTCAAGTATTGCAATAGCTTGTGTTTGCTTTCAAAATACCGGTAGACGGAAGCTTCAGTAGAGTTGATCGTTTTAGCAAGTTTCTGAAAAGTGAAATTCTCAAACCCAATCTGCTCGATCATTTCAATGCTACCGGCAATGATACGTATTCCAAGAGCACTGGATTCCGGGTTCTTCAAATAGGTATTTGGGTTCACCTGAATTGAAATATTAGAAAAAAAATCTTCCATAATAGAAATTTGCGCAAAAATAATAGTAATGCTATCATATACGCAAGTTAAACTCTTATTAATTTGAGTTCCCGTCTTATTATTGTTCTTTTCAGAATTAAAAATCCTTGTACAGTTGCTAATACAGGGATTTTATAAGTTTTATCCGATGACTAACTGTTAATATTTACCCACCGGCTAATTCCTGCGGCGAAATTGGAGCCGGTACACGATTTTTCACCGGTTCTGTGCTCTGGAAATATTCATAGATCGCTCGAAGATCTTCTTCCTTCAGGTCTTTATAATTTTCCCAGGGCATGGGCGGAAGTAACATTCGCCCGTTGGGCAGGCCCTTTGATTTTCCCTCGGTTAAAGAGCGCTTGAATTGCTCAAAACTCCAGTTTCCTATTCCCGTGTCATCCGAGGTGAGATTCGCTGCAAAAGATACGCCCCAGGGGCCAACAGCCGCGGTAAGATCAGGAGACATAAGAACCCATCCTTTTTCGAGGGCGTCCTGGCTTATTGGCGGCAATTCATTGTTTGCCTGGTAGCCGGAAAAGGAGAGCTCTTTAATATATTCAGGGCCGCGCTCTCCCATTCTTTTGGGACTATGGCAGTCCTGACATCCAATAGTGTTAACCAGATATTTCCCGCGCTTCACCAGGTCTTCCTGGCTGGTAGAATCGTTCTTAGTTAATTCTGGAGCTGGCTGGTAATCCTTTTTAGCTTCAGCATCTTTGCAGCTTATAAAAGAACCAAGAAACAAGCAAAGTGAGAAAAAGAGAAAGCTTTTGAAAATTGACTTCATAATATTGAATTTTGGTTAATTAAGATTTTTCAAAATCAAAATAGGAAGCCTGGTGCTTTGGGATACATAAGTATAAGAAAAAAATCCAGAATATAAATAGGGTGAAACCGCTAATTTTTTCGCTTTTATTTTTTCAGATTAATGCTCAATACAGGAAGATCGAAGTG
>DATISX010000135.1:0-4655 GCA_035468275.1 Salegentibacter sp. | reverse complement strand
AAGCTCAGCAAACGCGATGGAGATAAATTAGGATTTCCTGTTTTTCCTTTGGAATGGAAAGATCCAAAAACCGGAGAAATTTCAGCAGGTTATCGTGAAGACGGATATTTCCCTGAAGCGGTTACCAATATGCTAGCCTTTTTAGGATGGAATCCAGGTACAGAACAGGAATTTTTCGATATAAAAGAATTAACACAAGCCTTTGAACTCGAAAGGGTTCATAAAGGAGGTGCAAAGTTTGATCCTGAAAAAACAAAATGGTTTCAGCAACATTACCTGCAGCAAGCAGATAATACTTTTCTGGCTAAGGAGTTTCAGAAATTACTTCAGGAAAAAGCAATCAATGTAGACCTTGATTATACCAAAAAGATTGTTGAGATCGTAAAGGAAAGGGCAACCTTTGTAAAAGATCTTTGGGAACAGAGCGATTATTTTTTCATCTCCCCTACTTCTTACGATTCGAAAAATGTAAAAAAGGCCTGGAAAGAAGATACTTCAGAAATAATGCAGGAACTAAGCGAACTCCTTAAAAAACAGGATGATTTTTCAGCAGCAACAATCCAGGAAAATATAAAAGCCTGGATAACCTCTAAGGAAATAGGTTTCGGGAAAGTTATGCAGCCACTGCGCCTTGCCCTTGTTGGCGCCATGCAGGGAGCCGATCTTTTTGTTATTGCTGAAAGCATTGGAAAAGAAGAAACACTACATAGAATTGAGAAAGCCATCTCTACCCTGGGATAGGTTTTTCCTCTTAAATTATAAAACCGGAAGAAATCAGTTCTTCCGGTTTTTTTTATGCCACACTTGGAAGCAGATTATTTCATATCTTGAGGAAAATAAAAAACCCGTTTTATGAACTATATTTTACTCCCAATTTTCCTTGTAATAGGATTAGTGATTTTATTTTCAGGCATTTTCATTGTCAGACAACAATCCGCCGCAATAGTGGAACGCTTCGGAAGATTTCAAAGCATACGAAATTCCGGATTGCATTTGAAGATTCCCATTATTGATAATATCGCCGGAAGGATCAATTTAAAGGTACAGCAACTCGATGTACTCATTGAAACAAAAACCAAGGACAGTGTTTTTGTAAAGCTGAAGATCTCTGTGCAATTTCAGGTGGTGAAATTAAATATTTACGATGCCTTTTATAAACTCGAAAGTCCATCAGATCAAATTACTTCTTATGTGTTTGATGTAGTTAGAGCCGAAGTTCCAAAAATGCGACTCGATGATGTTTTTGAAAGAAAAGATGATATCGCGATTGCTGTTAACAGGGAACTTAACCAGGCAATGCAGGATTACGGTTACGACATCATTAAAACGCTTGTAACAGACATTGACCCCGATGTGGCGGTGAAGGCTGCAATGAACCGTATAAATGCAGCAGAACGCGATAAAGTGGCTGCAGAATACGTAGCAGAGGCCGACAGGATTAAAATAGTTGCTAAAGCCCGTGCAGAAGCCGAAAGTAAACGCTTACAAGGTCAGGGTATCGCCGACCAAAGAAGGGAAATAGCACGCGGACTTGAGGAAAGTGTAGATGTTTTAAATAATGTTGGAATAAACTCCCAGGAGGCTTCAGCATTAATTGTGGTTACCCAGCATTATGACACACTTCAGGCCATTGGAGAAGAAACTAACAGCAATTTAATTTTACTTCCTAATTCTCCCCAGGCAGGTAGTGATATGCTTAATAATATGGTAGCATCTTTTTCTGCTTCCAATCAAATTGGCGAAGCAATGAAGAAAAAAAATGAGGAAATTGAAAGGGATAAAACCAGGGAAAGTTCTACAAGAAAGAAAAAAAGAGATAACAACATAGATCTTGAAGAATAAAGGGAAGAATAAAGATTTTTAAAAGAAAACAGCTGTGTAAAAAGAGAAATGAGCGAAAACGCATCTAATTTCTACATTTACACAGCTGCTAACTTGTATTTAAAATTTTATTTCTTTATTGTGGCGGTTACCCTCTTAAGCCCGGTAAGCTTTGTTACGGCTTTTAAGACCAAGACTTTTTCCAGAATAGATCCAGCTATACTTCCTGCTATAGAAAGCGGGGAAATACCAGCCTTAGCATTTTCAATACTAAGTTTAATTTCCTCTTTATCTATTTGAGTTTGAAGTTTTAAAATCTCCAAATCCCTGTCAATTTGATCAAATGAAGTATACTCTTTCATAAATTAATCATTAAAAAAGGTTCTGGAAAATTTCTGTAGCATCAGCTTTTCAATGGGTTTTTTACCAAATACGAGGATTAATATAAATAGAATTATATAAAATCCGGCAACGATAAAATATCCCGCGCTTGGGGTTCCTATAGCCTCGCTAATAGCTATGGCAATCGCAAACGATAACAAGAAAAATACAATTACCATTATAGCTCCCAATGTTAGGAACCTCACCAAAGATGTGGCTCCGCTCATAGCTTGCTTAAAAAATTTTAATTTGTAATATTCAGCATTCGTATGAGCGAATGCCTGAAGATTATAATTTAATTCGTTAAGACTGTTTGAGAGTTTTTCGAAGGCCATAAAGTTATTATACTACCGCTTTTTTAGTTGTGGATTCAGCTTCCTTAATCTTGCCTTCCTTTTGAAGTTTTGCGTTTTGTTTTCTAAGTTCTTCCAGTTTAGTTTCCATGGCTGAAAGAATATCATCAGCCTTATGGCTTGCAGAAGAAAGGGTTTCACCTAGTCGCTCCTCAAAATCCAAACGAGCCTTTTTGGCCTTTTCAGTTAAATTTGAAGAAGTTTCAGTGTATTTCTTATTAAAACGGTCCTGAGCTTTTCCAGACTCATCTTTAAGTCTTTTACGGGTTTTCTCTCCACTATCCGGAGCATATAATAATCCGAGACCGGCACCAATAGCTGCACCTGTTATAAGGGCTAAAAGTGTATTTCCTGTATTTGCCATAATAATTTTTAGTTTAATTTAATTATACTTATTCCCAAATATACAAGAAGCTAAGTAGCACCGCTGTTAATAACCGGTTAATATGTTAATTTTCTTTACTAAAATATTCTTAAATGCAACTTTTAAAGGCTTAATTCTTCCTTGCCCAGGAATCCCGTAAACTAACAGTACGGTTAAATACAGGTTTTTCTTCTGTAGAATCCTTGTCTACACAAAAATATCCAATGCGCTGAAACTGGAATTTATCCTGAACCCCGGCGTTTTTTAATCCTGGTTCAAGATATCCTGTAATAACATTCAGGGAATCAGGATTTATAAATTCAGTAAAATCCTTCTCTTTGTCGGCATCCGGAGCTTCTACTGTAAATAGCCTGTCATATAGCCTTATTTCAGCTTCTATGGCGTGATTAACAGAAACCCAGTGCAGAGTTCCCTTCACTTTTCTAAGTGATTCCTCGGTGCCGCTACCACTTTTACTCTCAGGATCGTAGGTACAGCGAATTTCAGTAATATTTCCTGCGGAATCCTTTACAACCTCTTCCCCTTTGATAATATAGGCGTTTTTAAGTCTTACCTCTTTTCCAAGGGTTAATCTGAAAAACTTACGGTTGGCACTTTCTTTAAAGTCTTCTCTTTCGATATATATCTCGCGCGAAAAAGGTACTTCCCTTGTTCCGGCGCTTTCATCCTCCGGATTGTTTTCGGCAGTAAGCCATTCCTCTTTTCCTTCAGGATAATTAGTGATCACCACTTTAACAGGATCAAGGACAGCCATAACTCTTGGAGCTGTAATATTGAGATCTTCCCTGGCGTGAAACTCAAGATGAGCGACATCTATAAGATTTTCCCGCTTTCCTACGCCAATTGAATCGGCGAATCTTCTTATGGAATTAGGAGTGTATCCTCTTCGTCTCAATCCAGAAATTGTAGGCATTCTGGGATCATCCCATGAGTTTACAATTCCTTTTTCGACTAGTTGCAACAGCTTTCTTTTGCTAACTACGGTATGGCTTAAATTCCTACGTGCGAATTCTCGTTGCTTAGGCTGCATTTCTCCCGGATTGCTCACTTTCTGGACGAACCAGTTATAAAGTTCGCGATGTGGCAGAAATTCCAGCGTACAAAACGAATGTGAAATTCTTTCGATAAAATCACTTTCTCCGTGAGCCCAATCATACAATGGATAAATCTTCCAATCGTTCCCGGTGCGATGATGACTTTTATGCAAACATCTGTACATTACCGGATCTCGCATAATCATATTGGGAGAGGCCATATCTATTTTAGCTCTTAGAACATGACCTTTTTCGGGAGTCTCCCCGTTTTTCATCTGCTCGAAAAGTTCAAGGTTTTCTTCTACTGAACGATCCCGGTAAGGACTGTTTTTCCCTGGCTCGGTAGGTGTGCCTTTTTGTTCCGCAATCTCTTCTGAAGTCTGACTGTCTACATAGGCATGATTATTTTTGATTAAGTCTACAGCCCAGTCGTATAACTGCTGAAAATAATCTGATGCATAACATTCTTCGGCCCATTTAAAGCCCAACCAAAGTACATCCTCTTTAATAGCGTCAACAAATTCCTGCTCTTCTTTAATAGGATTGGTATCATCAAACCTTAGGTTTACAGGCGCATTGTATTTCTCTCCTAAGCCAAAATTTAAACAAATGGAAGACGCGTGACCAATATGTAAATACCCATTAGGTTCCGGCGGAAACCTGAATTTTAAATCCTCTAAT
>DATISX010000134.1:0-31669 GCA_035468275.1 Salegentibacter sp. | reverse complement strand
AATCAATATGAAGTGGGTGAGAAAAACAACAAACTCGGCTATTTCGCCTCGCTTTCTTACAAAAACAATTCAGAATATTTTGAAGATTTTGAGAATAATTCTTACCTGAAACCCAGATAAACTACGGAATTCGAATTACGTCCCGCCAGACTGCTTAGCGGTAATGTAGGAAAGGAAAATACCCTGGCACGCGCGATGGCCGGATTAGCTTTTAAAACCGAAAAATCCAAATACCAGTTCAACCTGTTGCATATTCAAAACGGAGAATCAACTGCCGGAAATTTTGAAGAGAACATTCTAATTTCTGATGCAATTAAAGTATTTAGGGATAACCTGGAATATACTCAGCGTTCTATCACTAATGCTTTACTTTCGGGAAAACACACTAACGAAGATGCCAGCTGGACCACAGAGTGGAAACTATCGCCAAGCCTTTCCCGTGTTTACGATAAAGACGTTCGAATTACTGCTTTTGAATACAACCCGGGCAACGACACTTACAGTATTAGACCAAGTTCTTCTGAAAGTCCGTCAAGAATATGGAGAAACCTGGAGGAGATCAATCTTTCAGGAAAGTTGGATTTCACGAAAAAACATCAGCTTTTAGGAAGAGATGCCTCGTTAAAATTTGGAGGTGGATACACTTTCAAACAGAGAGATTTCAGTATAGACCAGTACCAGATCTTGATTCAGGGATCAATTAGTCAGAACTTTGGCGGAGATCCAAATCAGATCCTGGCACCGGGAAACATCTGGACTCCTGAAACTAATGTTGGATCTTACATTAATGGTTTCTATGAACCGGCAAACACATACGATGCCTACAACCGAAATGCCGCAGCATATGTTTCTGAAGAATTTAAAGTTTCGGAAAAACTAAAAGCGATTCTAGGTTTGCGCTTAGAAAAATTCGATTTATTCTATTCCGGACAAAATAATCTTGGAGATGTTGTTTTGGATGAAGAAAGAATTATTGATAAAACTGATCTATTTCCTTCAGCAAACCTTATATACAGCCTGCACGATAATAGCAACCTTAGGCTCTCTTATGCAAAATCCACTGCGAGACCGTCTTTTAAGGAAGCTTCCATAGCCCAGATTTACGATCCGCTTACAAACAGAACTTTTATAGGTAACATAAATGTACAGCCCACTTACGTAGACAATCTGGACCTTAGGTATGAACTTTATGGCGATAATGCCCAACTCTTTGCGGTAAGTGCCTTCTATAAAATGTTTACTGACCCTATTGAGCTATCGGTTTACAGTGATTTTTCTGCGGATAACTTTCAACCCAGGAATGTTAATGATGCCACTGTAGTTGGAGCAGAAATTGAATTGAGAAAGAATTTTGGATTTGTTACTGAAGGCTTACAAAAATTAAGTGCCAATCTAAATGTTTCTGTAATAGACTCTAAAGTAGAAATGGACCGAAGCCCAAGTGGTGAGTTTGAATCCAGACAAAGAAACCTTAGACCAGGTGAAGAATTCGATGGCACCAGGCAATTACAGGGACAATCACCATTCCTCATAAATGCCGGTTTGGATTACACCGACCCGGATTCTGGCTGGCAAGCCGGTATTTTCTACAACACCCAGGGAAAAACCTTAGAACTAGTAGGCCTGGGAACTGTTCCTGATGTTTACACTATGCCATTTCACAGTCTTAACTTTAATGTGAATAAATCTTTTGGTGAAGAAAAGAATTCTACTCTCTCTTTAAAAGTATCCAATATTTTGGGTGATGAAGTAGAAAGCAGGTTTCAATCCTTCGGAGCAGACGATCAAATCTATTCACTTAGAAAACCCGGAATCCCAATTTCATTAAGTTATAGTTACAAGTTTTAAAGCTCTTAAAATAAGTAAATTAGCCACCCGAGGCTGTCTTTTGTAAGGCAGCCTTTTTTTATAAAATAATAATTCGCAATAGGCTCATTTTCTGGCAGGATTTTTGAAATTTTATTTGTAAGTTTGTAATAACGTCTATATAAAAGAATGAAGCAATATTACCTATTTACTTTTCTCCTGGTATTTTTTCTTTGGGTTTCAGTACCAGCTGTGGCTCAGGAATCGGCTTATGGGAAAAGTCAAACAGAACATTCTATAGATGGATTATCTATCTATCCTAACCCGGTAACTAACGGGAAAGTATATATCACCACCGACTTAAATCTCGAAAAGGAGATCGAAATCTATAATGTAATAGGAAAACCTATCTACAGAGCCAGATTAAATAGCAGAGAAATGGATGTATCATCCCTGTCTCCCGGAATTTATATTTTTAAGATTACGGAAAATGGTAAAAAAGCTACCAGAAAACTGATTATAAAATAAAAAACACTCTTTTAAATATTTGAAAGCTTCTGCAAAACAGAAGCTTTTTTTATTGTGCTTTTCGGTTTAATTTTGGCCTATGTTATCAGAGGAGATATTTTCAGTACAAAATGAAGCAGAATTCCGGGACATGGCTTTGCGGGTGTTTGAATTCCAATACCAAAACAATAAGGTTTACCGGCAATTTTGTGAACTTCTAAAGAAAAACCCCAACAACCTAAGTAGCCTTGAAGAAATTCCTTTTCTGCCTATTGGATTCTTTAAATCACACAAAATTGTTTCCTCCACAAATACCCCCGAGATCATTTTTACCAGTAGTGGCACCACAGGAATGCAAACCAGCAATCATTACGTTACAGATTTAAGCCTTTATGAAAAAAGCTTTTTAAAAGCTTTTGAAAGCTTTTATGGAAACCCGGAAGAACTGGTAATTCTGGCCATTTTGCCTTCATACCTGGAGCGCACTGGATCTTCGCTAATCTATATGGCCGATGCACTTATCAAAAAAAGCACACAAGCCGAAAGCGGATTTTATCTCCATAACCTGGATGATTTACAGGAAACCCTGGAAAAAACCGAAAAAGCCGGAAAGAAAACCCTCCTCATTGGTGTTTCCTTTGCTCTCCTCGACTTAATAGAACGTTACAAATTCAACCTGAAAAATACCATTGTGATGGAAACCGGGGGAATGAAAGGCCGCCGGAAGGAAATGATTAGAACAGAGCTCCACGAAATTCTCTGTAAGGGTTTTGGTGTACCCGCAATACACAGCGAGTATGGAATGACCGAACTTTTGTCCCAGGCATATTCTCGCGGGGAGGGAGTATTCGAATGCCCGGCCTGGATGAAGATACTTATTCGCGACTCTGAAGACGCTCTCAGCTTACTTCCACCACATAAAACCGGTGGGATTAATGTGATAGATCTTGCCAATTTTAACTCTTGTTCATTTATCGCGACTCAAGACTTAGGCAGGGAAACAGCTCCGGGGAAAACAGAAATACTAGGCCGTTTCGACCATAGCGACATACGAGGCTGCAATCTTCTAATCCTCTGATTGCCAAACACATCCTAAACAAAAATTAAATAAAAGTAAAAAATGTAAATTTTACGTTAAAATAGAAAAACAGGTGTAATTTTTTGAGATTCTATCGACTTAAGTAATGTAAGTTGAAAATAGTATAAGATCTATTGATTCTTACAAGCTAAGTGAATTTTTTCATATTAGATTGGTTAGTTAGTTGCAAGCCCCGTGGACGCCCTGTTTACGGGGCTTTGTGATTTATAACTACACCGCTCTTATAATGTAAGTGTTTTTCTTTCCTTTATTAAGGATGATATATTTACCGTTTATGAGATCTTCTGAAGTTAACTGATAATCTTCCTTTACTTTTTCCTTATTTACAGAAACCGAATTTTCTTTTAACGCTCTTCTGGCCTCCCCGTTTGATTTAAGAAACCCGGTTTCAGCTGAAAGAGCCGCGATCATATCGAGACCATTCTCTATCGTTCCTTTGGAAACTTCAGCCTGGGGCACACCTTCAAATACATCCAGAAATGTAGCCTCATTCAAAGATTTAAGATCCTGGGCTGTACTTTTTCCGAATAGAACATCGGAAGCTTTCACTGCATTCTCAAAATCTTCACGGGAATGAACCGTCACTGTGATCTCTTCAGCCAGGGTCTTTTGTAATTGCCTTAAATGCGGAGCTTCTTTGTGATTTTCAACAAGTTTTTCAATTTCCTCCCGACTTAGAAAAGTAAAGATCTTAATATATCTTTCAGCATCAACATCACTGGTATTTAACCAGTACTGGTAAAATTTATAAGGAGATGTCCTTTTGGAATCCAACCAGATGTTCCCACTTTCACTTTTTCCAAATTTACTTCCATCGCTCTTTGTGATCAAAGGGCAGGTAAGAGCAAAACCTTTTCCCTGATCTACTCGTCGGATAAGTTCGGTTCCGGTCGTAATATTGCCCCATTGATCACTTCCTCCCATTTGGAGCGTACATTTATATTCCCTGTATAAATGAAGAAAATCATAACCCTGCACTAACTGATAGGTGAATTCTGTAAAAGACATTCCCTCTGTCCCTTCGCCCGAAATCCGGTTTTTTACAGATTCTTTAGAGATCATATAATTTACGGTAATATGTTTCCCAATATCCCTGATAAATTCCAGAAAACCGAAATCCTTCATCCAATCATAATTATTCACCATCAAGGCCTCATTTTTGGCTCCTGATGAGAAGTCCAAAAATTGGGATAATTGTTCGCGAACACATTCCTGATTATGGCGCAGGGTAGCTTCATCAAGTAAATTTCGTTCGCTCGACTTTCCTGATGGATCCCCTATCATTCCCGTAGCCCCTCCAACCAAAGCAACCGGTTTATGCCCGCAACGCTGATAATGTGCAAGTAACATAATAGGAACCAAATTGCCAATATGCAGGGAATCTGCCGTTGGATCAAAACCAACATAAGCAGATCGCATCTCTTCCATTAAATGTTCTTCGGTGCCGGGCATCACATCGTGAACCATACCCCGCCAGGTAAGTTCTTCTACAAAATTCTTGGTCATAACTATATTTTTGTATGCAAAAAGAGCCGTAAAGATACCATAAACTCTCATTTTTCCTAAGAGCTTTTCCTATATTTACCACATGATTTTAATCACAGGTGCAACGGGTTTAGTGGGCTCACATTTGGTCTTTGAGCTTGCAAAAAATGGAGAAAAAGTCCGGGCTTTATTCCGAAGTGAAAGCAAATTAGACCGTGTAAAAGACGTGTTTTCCTATTATACTTCTGCCGAAAAGGCTTCGGAATACTTCGACGCGATAGAATGGGTGCATGCAGATATAAATGATATCCCGGCGCTAGAAAAAGCTTTCCGTGGGATAGAACAGGTATATCATTGTGCTGCTCTTATTTCCTTTGATCCGGCTGATTTACAGAAACTCCGTAAAACAAATATCACCGGCACGGCAAACATAGTGAATCTGTGTATTGCTCATAATGTAAAGAAACTTTGCCATGTAAGCAGTGTAGCAAGCCTTGGCAGGGACAATAAAAAACCGGAAATAGACGAAGCTACCGAATGGAATCCGGAAGAAAACCATAGCGATTATGCCATTTCAAAATACGGAGCTGAAACAGAAGTATGGCGCGGTTCTCAGGAAGGTTTACCTATTGTAATTGTAAACCCAGGGATAATTATAGGACCGGGATATTGGGATTCCGGAAGCGGACCAATTTTCAGCAGAATTCATAATGGTCTGAATTATTATATTTCAAAAATTACCGGCTTTGTTGGAGTACATAATGTAGTTGACACAATGCAACTTCTAATGAATTCTGAAATTAAAAATGAGAAATTTATTGTTGTTGCTGAAAATATAAGTTTCAGAAAGGTGATGGCTAGCGTCGCCCGGAACATGAATAAACCAGAACCAAAGAAAAAATTAAAAAAATGGATGCTTTGGGTAGGTTGGACATTTTCAAAATTAAAAAGCATTTTTGGAGGTAAACGCCAAATCACAACCAGTACCATTCAGAATCTTTCTGAGGATATTCATTACAGCAATAAAAAGATCAAAAGTGAGTTAAACTACGAATTTACGCCTATGGAAAAGGTAATTACTGAAACTACGGCTATTTATCACAAAGAAATTACTGCACCTCGATAGAACGAGGATTTATCAGGCTATCTAATTTTATTTCCCGCTCAAGTTCAAGGGAATCGTTTTCTATTCTTAAAGAATCTATCTGAAGGCTATCGAGCCCTCCATCAGCAGCCAGGATAGAATCATTAATTCTCCTTTCTACATCTCTTATGGAATCTAACTTAACTTTCATCACCTGAAGATTTTCTTTCACCCGGCTATAAATATTTTCATACTGATCGTAATTCGCAGCATAAAAATCGCTGCTGCGCTCAAATTGCAAACTATCTATACCAAATTTTTCGTAAATATATACTTCAGGCTTAATTCCGGTTGACTCAAACTTTCGCTTATTGAAATTTCGGGCAGAGGTCATGATGGAGATTTCAGTTAGCACCTCCACCATTTTATCTTCAGCAATGAGATTATCCGGTTTTTCGGTTTTTTCCACATTCTGGCAACCCGCAAAAATCAATATGAAAAATATGGAATATAGCCTGCTTTTCATCTTATCTGTCAAATTCTATCCTCTCAGCTACTTTCGCAAAAGGCTGATGCTTGAAATTCCTGTAAACCAGGTTTCCGTTTACAAAAGTATGGGTTACCCGTGATTTAAAAGTTACACCTTCAAAGGGAGACCAGCCGCATTTATATACAATATTGTCTGGTTGTACTGCCCAGGGAGCATTAAGATCTACCAAAACCAAATCGGCTTTGTAACCCTCACGGATAAATCCGCGATCTTTTATTTGATAAAGAATTGCAGGGTTATGACACATTTTTTCTACAATTTTCTCAAGAGAAATTTTGCCCTGATGGTGAAATTGTAACATTGCCGGAAGTGCATGCTGCACCAATGGACCTCCACTGGGAGCCTTTGTATATTTGTTCTTCTTTTCTTCTTTTGTATGTGGTGCATGATCTGTAGCCACCACATCTATATGATCGTCTAAAAGCCCCTTCAGCAAGGCCTCCTGATCTTTTTTCGTTTTCACTGCAGGGTTCCATTTAATAAAAGTTCCCTTTTTAGCGTAGTCGGAATCATTAAACCACAAATGATGAATGCAAACCTCAGCAGTTATTTTTTTATCTTTTAAAGGTTTTTTATTGCTAAAAAGTCCGATCTCTTTGGCTGTAGAAAGGTGGAACACATGTAATCTGGCACCAGTCTTTTTAGCCAGGGCTACTGCTTTGGAAGAAGAAAGGTAGCAGGCCTTCTCACTTCTGATTTTTGAATGCAGCTCCATTGGGATATCCTCTCCAAATTGTTCTATAGCTTTCTGAAGATTTTCCTGGATAGTTTTTTCGTCTTCACAATGCACCGCGATCAACAAGGGGGATTTAGAAAAGATCTCTTCTAAAACCTTCTCATCATCAACCAGCATATTTCCGGTAGAAGAGCCAAGGAATAATTTTAAAGCAGCGGTTCTTTTAGGATCTACTTTTAATATTTCTTCCAGGTTATCGTTAGTGCCCCCAAACATGAAAGAATAATTGGCGTAAGAACTCTCGGCCGCCATTTGGAATTTTTCTTCCAGAAGTTCTATAGTAGTAGTTTGAGGCAACGTATTAGGCATTTCGAAAAATGAGGTGATTCCTCCTGCAACAGCAGCTTTTGAGCCTGCTTCAATAGTGTCTTTATGAGTAAGGCCCGGCTCTCTGAAATGCACCTGATCGTCTATAAGACCGGGCAATAAATATGTGCCTTCAGCATCAAAAATAACAACGTCGGGAGATTTTGGACTAATGCTTTCTCCTATCTCTGCAATAACCCCATTTTCAATAAAAACGTCGGATTCCTTAATTTTCCCCTCGTTAACAATACGAGCATTCTTGATTAAAACCTTCTTCATTACCATTTATCTTTTTTAAAAAGACTTTTTATTTTCATAAATATTACCCCAAATACGGCTTCAGAAATAATTCCGCCGCTCATTTTAGAAGTTCCCTGAGTTCTGTCTGTAAAGATCACGGGCACTTCAGTTATATTAAATCCAAGCAGATGCGCTTTAAATTTCATCTCTATCTGGAAAGCATATCCTACAAACTGGATTCGATCCAGATTTATTTTTTCCAGAACTTTTCTATTATAACAAACAAAACCGGCGGTGGTATCGTGTATGTCCATCCTGGTAATTAGCCTCACATATTTTGAAGCTATCCAGGACAAAAGCACACGGCTCATGGGCCAGTTTATTACATTTACGCCTGTAACATACCGCGAGCCAATAGCCACGTCGGAACCTCCCCTTTTGCAGGCATTATACAATCTTATTAAATCGTTGGGATTATGGGAAAAATCGGCATCCATTTCAAAAACATAATCATAATCTCTTTCTAACGCCCATTTGAATCCATGGATATATGCAGTCCCCAATCCAAGTTTTCCGCTGCGTTCTTCCAAAAACAGGTTATCGTGATATTCAGCCTGTAGGGTCCTGATCCTATCGGCAGTACCATCGGGTGAATTATCATCTACCACCAGGACATCAAATTTGTGCTTTTGAGAGAAAACGTTTCTAATCAGGCGCTCAATATTTTCAATCTCATTATAGGTGGGTATGATGATTATCCCCTTTATCATCCTGAATTTTTTTGCACAAATGTATGCATTTTAAATCTTCATTTTCTTCAGATTTATAATCCCCGGGTTCACCTCAAAATTTTACATTTGTAAAAAATTTCCATTGCAGGCAATAGAACGACACGTAGAATCATTAGACTGGATAAGCCTTATCCTGCTGGGTGCCTTTATTCTGTTGAGCCTTATAAAATCGACTTTTCCGCAACGGTTTGAGGAATTTATCTCCCTGTTAACTTCGAACAAATTTATGGTGTTTAGAGGAAAGGAGTATAAGGCTTTTCATCCTTTTAACATTTTAATGTTTCTGCTGAATATTTTGTCGGTTTCCCTGTTTTTATTTCTACTTTTTCAAATGCTGTGGCCGGCAACATCAGAAGACCAGGTGGTACTTTTTATAAGGATAGCAACCGGGTACACTAGTTTTGTACTTTTGAAATTTGGCATAGAGAAAATCATTGCAAATATTTTTGATCTGGACAGGATAATAGATTATTACCTTTATCAGAAACTGGCCTACCGAAATTATATAGCCTTGCTATTATTCATTCCTATAGTCTTTTTCTTCTACGCATTTCCCCCATCATTACTTCTAATGTACAGCATACTAGTCTTATTAATTCTGGTAAATTTGCTAAGCCTTAGCACCATTTACAAACAAAATCAAAGTCTTATCAGCGCTAATTGGTTCTATTTTATTTTGTACCTTTGCGCTCTTGAAATTGCCCCTTATATTATTTTGTACAAGCTAATTACAATTTAAACAGGATCAAATTAAAGTACTGATATATGAAAGTGAAAACAATTTTGGTTTCTCAACCTGAACCTAAAGTAGAACATTCACCTTATTTTGAGCTTGAGGAAAAACAGCGTGTAAAAATTGATTTCATTCCGTTTATTCACGTAGAAGGGGTTTCTTCCAAGGAAGTAAGACAACAAAAAGTTGACTTAACAAAGTATTCTGCGATTATTCTTACCAGCCGTAATGCTGTAGATCACTACTTTAGAATAGCTGAGGAAATGCGTTTTAAAGTTCCTGATACTTTAAAATACTTTTGCTTGAGCGAAGCAGTAGCTTATTACCTGCAAAAATATGTGGTATACCGCAAGCGCAAAATCTATGTTGGGCAAAGAAATTTTGCAGATCTTTCTCCACTTATAAAAAAATACAAAAACGAAAAGTTCCTCCTGCCGTCTTCAGATATGTTGAAACCGGATGTTCCTAAAACCCTTAATAAACTTGGGGTAGAATGGAAACAGGCTACTTTTTACAAAACCGTGGTTAGCGATCTTTCTCACCTGCGTGATGTAACCTATGATATTCTGGTTTTCTTTAGTCCTAGCGGAATTAAATCCCTTTTTGAGAATTTCCCTGATTTTAAGCAAAACAACACCCGTATTGCGGTTTTTGGGAATACTACTATTAAAGCAGCCAAGGACCATGGTCTTACGGTAAATATTAAAGCCCCAACTCCCGAAACTCCTTCGATGACTATGGCGCTTCAAAAATATATCAACGAGGTAAATAAGAAACACGCATAAGCTTACCTTCCAGTTATTTTTAATAAAAAATCCGGTGTCATTAATAACACCGGATTTTTTTCATCCATTTAACTAATTAAAAATCAGGAAACGGGTCCTCCCGAAAGAATTTCAGGATTGGCGTTATCTTCATATTTTTTGAAATTCGATTTAAAAGAATCGGCAAGCTCCTGAGCCTTTATATCGTAAGCTTTCTTGTCTTTCCAGGTATTTCCAGGATTGAGGACTTCCGCAGGAACGCCCTCGCAACTTACCGGCATATTTAAGCCGAAAATCTCATGTTTGGTATAATTCACATCCTCTAGTTTTCCTTCCAGCGCAGCACTTATCATTGCCCTGGTATACTGAAGCTTCATTCGGTTTCCGGTGCCGTAAGGTCCGCCGGTCCAGCCGGTATTCACTAACCAAACGTGTACATGTTCTTTCTTCATTTTATTACTAAGCATTTCAGCATATCGTGTGGGATGAAGCGGCATAAAAGGCGCTCCAAAGCATGCTGAAAAGTTCGGTAAAGGTTCATCTATTCCTGCTTCGGTTCCTGCAACTTTTGCAGTATAACCACTAATGAAATGATATGCAGCCTGTCCCGGAGTTAATTTACTAATAGGAGGAAGCACACCAAAAGCATCGGCGGTAAGGAAGAAAATATTCTTTGGATTCTTTCCTACGGAAGGTTCTTTGATATGATTAATATGATTAATGGGATAACTTACCCTTGTGTTTTGCGTTATTGAAATATCCTGAAAATCTACCTTTCCCTTTTCGTCTAAAACAACATTTTCCAGAATGGCACCCGGTTTAATCGCGTTATAGATATCAGGTTCGTGTTCCCGGGTAAGGTTGATTACTTTTGCATAACACCCTCCTTCAAAATTGAAGATAGTATGTTCAGGTGTCCAGCCGTGCTCATCGTCACCAATAAGTTTTCGCTGCGGATCTGCAGAAAGGGTGGTTTTTCCTGTTCCCGAAAGCCCAAAGAAAACAGCTGTTTCACCATCATCTCCAACATTGGCCGAGCAGTGCATTGGAAGCACATTCTTATCTACAGGAAGTATAAAATTAAGCGCTGAAAAGATTCCCTTTTTAATCTCCCCGGTATAACCGGTACCACCAATTAAGGCAATCTTTTTACTGAAATTCAGGATGGCAAAATTTTCTGCCCGGGTACCATCCACTTCGGGATCGGCTTCAAAGCCCGGCGCGTTTAAAATAAGCCAGTCTTCCTTGAAATTTTTAAGTTCCTCAGGTTCGGGTCTTAGAAACATATTGTAGGCAAACATATTAGACCAGGGATATTCATTGACTACCCTGATGTTCAACCTGTATTTATCTTCAGCACAAGCGTAGGCATCTCTGGCGTAAACTTCTTTTCCAGACAAATACTCTGTGACCTTTTTATACAGCTGATCAAACTTCTGTGGTTCAAACGGGATGTTGATGTCTCCCCACCAAACTTCGTCTTGGGTGATTTTATCTTTTACAATAAACCGATCCTTGGGAGAACGCCCGGTAAATTTCCCGGTGTTCACCGCTAAGGCTCCCGAACTGGCTTCCACGCCCTGTCCCTTTTCAACTGTAATTCGATGTAATTCTTTCGGACTTAATTGATAGTGAAGTGTTGCGTCTTTGATCCCGTACTCCTCTAACGAAATCGTTTTCGTAATTTGGGTGTTTGCGAACATAAATTATTAAATGTGTGGTTTGTTTAGGCTTACAAAATTATAAATCTTATGTGGATTAAGGAGTTCGCTTTCCTATTTTATTCATTTTTTAACGAAATAAATTTTATCCCTAAAATAAGCCACGCGATTATAAGCAATGAACCACCTAAAGGTGTAATTAAGGCAATGCTTCTGAAGTCGATAGATGTGAGATCATTTGTAGCCAATAGATAAATAGAACCGGAGAAAAAAAGAATCCCAGTAACAAGAAGATAAAAGACGCTCCTTAACTTTTTAAGACCGGGAATGTTGAACCCACCAATTATCAGAAGCAAAAGGGCATGATAGATTTGATATTTCACCCCCGTTTCAAAAGATTTTAACGAAGCCTCCTCAAGTAACGGACCTAAGCCGTGGGTGGCAAAAGCACCTATTATGACACCAAAAATTCCAAAAATACTTCCGGCCACGAGAAATTGCTTATTCATCCTTTAATTTTTTTTGAGGTAAAGATTTAATACATTCGTTACCACTACACAAAATTAACTTATTTTATGCGACAAATTTTAATAATTGGTGCGGGAAAATCTACTTCCGTGCTTACCAACTACCTGCTTGAAAACGCAGAATCGCAAGACCTTTTCCTAAGAATTGGAGATCTGGATCTTGAAACTGCACAAAAAGCCACCCAAAACCATAAACGATGTGAAGCCCTTGCCCTGGATGTCTTTGACCCTGAAAGCCGGGAAGCTGCCATTAAGAATGCTGATATCGTGATTTCTATGCTGCCGGCCCGCTTTCATATTGAAGTGGCCCGGGATTGTGTGAAATTCAAAAAAAATATGGTCACGGCCTCTTATATTAGCAAAGAGATGAAAGCCCTGGATGAGGAGGTAAAAAAGAACAACCTGGTTTTTATGAACGAGATTGGAGTTGATCCCGGCATAGACCACATGAGTGCTATGCAGGTTATAGACCGAATTCGGGATAAAGGCGGAAGAATGCTAATGTTTGAGTCATTTACAGGTGGCCTTGTGGCCCCTGAGAGCGATACCAATCTTTGGAATTACAAATTTACCTGGAATCCCAGAAATGTTGTGGTTGCAGGACAGGGCGGTGTTGCCGAATTCATTCAGGAAGGGAAATTCAAGTTCATTCCTTACCATAGATTATTCCGAAGAACTGAGTTTCTTCAAATTGAGGGGTATGGAAAATTTGAAGGCTATGCCAACCGAAATTCCCTGGATTATATGAGTATTTACGGGCTGGAAGATATCCTCACACTTTACCGCGGAACCATTAGACGAGTAGGCTTCAGTCGTGCCTGGAATATGTTTGTACAATTAGGTATGACCGATGATAGTTTTACGATGCATGATTCAGAAAATATGAGCTATCGTGACTTTGTGAATTCCTTTTTACCATATTCTCCTACCGATTCTGTAGAGCTTAAGCTTCGACATAATTTAAAGATCGATCAGGACGACGTGATGTGGGAGAAATTGCTTGAACTGGATATCTTCAATGATAAGAAGAAAATAGGAATTAAAAATGCCACACCCGCGCAAGCCCTTCAGAAGGTGCTTATGGATAAATGGTCACTTGCACCCGACGATAAAGATATGATCGTGATGTATCATAAATTCGGCTATGAATTTAACGGGGAGAAAAAACAGATAGATTCCACTATGGTGCATATTGGCAAAAATCAAACTGAGACTGCCATGGCCAAAACTGTTGGTTTACCTGTTGCTATTGCAACCATCAAAATCTTAAATGGAGAAATCAGTACTCCCGGAGTTCAATTGCCGATTAAAAAAGAGGTTTATGGACCTATTTTAAAAGAACTTGAGAAACACGATATAATTTTCAAGGAAAAAGAATCGGAATATCTCGGTTATAACCCCTTTGGAGAAGTAGGCAATTAATAGTTATTTTAGCCTTACTAAAAATCACTTTTAATGAAAGTAGTAAACGAAAATGTAGTTGTAGATGGTATCGATAAAACCATTCTAAAACATTTAATGGAGGATGCCAAAAAGCCCATTCTGGAAATTGCCCGAAGCATTGGTATCACAGGAGCGGCTATCCACCAACGTTTACGAAAACTGGAAAAAAGTGGGCTGATAGAAGGTTCTAAACTTATTATAGACCCCCGCGTGCTGGGCTACAAAACCATGGCATTCGTGGGGGTTTATTTAGATAAGGCTGTGAGTAACCCTCAGGCGGTTAAAAAGCTCAATGAAATCCCTGAAGTTATTGAGTGCCATTATACCACCGGGAACTGGTCTATATTTCTCAAAATCTTATGCCGGGACAATGAGCATTTAATGCAGGTTTTAAACAAAGATATTCAGGCCATAGATGGGGTTTCCAGAACCGAAACTTTTATTTCATTAAATCAGCAAATTAAGCGGCAAATTAAGATCTAATATTTGGAATAATTCTAAATAAGATTTAATTTTGGCGTTGGAATGAACACACTATATACAGCCCAAAATTTCACTTCTTCTCAATGCGACACTTCGCGGGCTTTTTATATTGACTTTGAGCATAAGATAGTTAAACTTAGCTTTTGCCAATTGCTTGCCTTTAGGGAACAAGTTAAAAACATCAATCTTGATGCACATTTTAGCGGCAAAAACAAACACGGTATTGAAATCCTGGTTTTGTGCAACCGCTCCCACATCCTCATTTTCGATACTTTTGATTGTATTGCTCTTAAAGAATTAATGCAAGGTACTTTTGCCATGCTGGAACTCAATTCACTTCTTACCGCAACGGCTTAAACCTGCCTTAGAATCTTTCTAAATTCAGCTGAAAATTAGGTGCTTAATTGCTTTTTGGCTAATTTTAGAAAAAAGAATTATGAAAGATATAGTAAGACAAAAATTAAGCATTAATGTAGAGATCATGGATATGCTTAATAAGCAGATAGAAAAGGAAGCGGTTTCCTCTTCTGCATACCTGGCCATGGCCTCCTGGTGTGATCATAACGGATTGATAAATAGTGCCAGTTTTTTCTATGATCAATCTTCGGAAGAAAGGGACCATATGTTGAAGATCTTCAAATTTATAAATGATAATGGCGGTACTGCCTATTCTCCTGAAGTTAAAAACGTGATGCACGAATTCAATTCCCTTGAAGAGATATTTGAAGCTGCCCTGGATCAGGAAATTGATATCACCAAAAGCATCCACAACCTTGTTCAGAAAAGCAGAAAACTAAACGATTTTACAACGGAATACTTCCTGCAATGGTTTGTGAATGAGCAGATGGAAGAAGAACAAACAATGCGAAGAGCGCTGGAAATATTCGACCTAATGGGCGATGAACCGCTTAAGTATATAGATGAAAGAATATCCCAGGTAAGGGAGAACTAAAAATAAGGGCCGCAAAATGCGGCTCTTTTTTATATTTCCGGATTTACATTTTGTTGGCAGGAATCTTAGTGAGTTCGGCAATGGCAAAACCTTCGATTTCTATAGAAATAAGAAATAGACTTTCCCCCGGAATAATATCAACAATCCTGAAATTCTCAAGATAACCAGACAGGCTTATTTCTTCTGAAGGTTTTATCTTCTCTTCCAATTTCTTATTTATCTCCCTTAATTGTTTTTCGATGTGTGGAGAGAAATCCAGCTTCATTTTATTCTTTATCTTATCGTAAATGAAAGTATTGGCCACGGCCTGGAGACTCTTATCCAAAAGCCAGTTATTGCTTTTTCCTTCCAGTTTATAATCTTTCACCATTATTTCCTGTTCCCCGGGATCAAATTCAATGGCTAAATGAAGATGAATACGCCCTTCTTTATTCTTAAATAGCGAAGTGAGGGTTAGAAATTTTATATCCAATGCGAGATCATAGCCTTCTTTATCGCTCTTTATCAGTGCAGCATCCAGAATTTGAGCATAGCTGCTTACCTCGCCGTCTTTATTCTCCGTTTCTATTCTCTCACCTACCATTTTATCCCGTAAAGCATTATCCAAAACATCAAACCCGATCTTAACCGGAATCCTTATTGAAATTTTATCCTGTAATGAATTACTCATAGAAGTAGCTTTAATGATTTACTCTAATTTAGAGTTTATCTATCAGAAAACCGGCAATATTAAATCAGCTTTTTACTTCTGAAAGTAAAAAATAGGGTTTTGTTAACTTAATCCACAAGGAAAGGCTTCCTCTTAAGAATAGAAAAGCTCATGATCTTATAAAATCATGAGCCTTTAGATTTCTTTAAATCCTGCTTCAGAAATCGATTTTTACTCTAAAACTTCCATCGGAGATAATCTTTCTGGAAAGATTATCTCCGTTATGCCCCTGAAAAGAAAACCTACCCGAAAGGTAATTCCCGTCATCTTCTAATATTTCAATCAGATTCTCGGAGTTTCCATTATTATTAAGCCATTCCCCATCACCCTGTCGATATTTAATCCAGCTATTCTGAAAATTGCCGTTGTCCAGGGAATAGAAATTATTTCCAATATAATTGGATAATTTGAACTCAATGCTTTCCCCGGACTCAGTTCCAACTTTGAAAAGCACCTCTATGCTACCGGTGTGAGTAACGTTTTTTTCACAGGAAATAATAGCCTCTAAACCTTGCACAGAAAGATCTTCCCCATCTATTGTGGCGGTTAAAAATTCTTCTTCATTCATAGGTAGGAATGAATTGTCATCATCATTACAGCCTACAAGAAGACATGCGATCAAAACCAAGGGAGCTGCGATTTTTTGGATAAAATTTTTCATTTTTAAAGAACTTTAGTAATTACAAATTATCAAGCTCCTTAAAAGTATAGCACCAAAATATCCAGCACAAGGGCAATTTTCCCCTAATTACCTGTAATTCAATTTTTTAACTAATGTTCAGCCTTTGATTTACCAAAATTAACCTTGTAAATGTTGATTCAAATTTAATTTTTGTGCCCGTTTAATGTCAGGAACGTTTCAAAGCTTTAATCTCCAATTTCCGGGTTGAGGGGAGAAAAATGTTCATGGGTGATTTTCCAGGAATCATCTGTATTAATAAAAACCAATGTCACCTGGCCGGTGCTATGGTGCTCTTCCTCGTTTATCGTGGGGCGGAAGTTTGCGTGAAAAGTGACTACCGCCACCTCACCGAAAACATTAATTAAAAGATCCTCCAGCTCATACTCAAAGCCTGAAATCGCGTCAACCAGCCCCCTCTCATAAGCCTCATTTCCTTCAGAACCAGTTCTCCTATCACCATCCCTGAACTCAGTAAACTTTGGCCCATATACATGATACGAGATCAGCTTGTCTGCATCTTTATCCTGAATACTTTTAAAGATAGCATCCAACACATTTTTAATTTCAGCTTTCGCCTGCGGAAATTCCTCTGTAATTATATCCGCATTTGCACTTACCACTTCATTGCTTTGCGCCTTTACTTCAGCAAAAGCTAAAAACACCAGCAGGACTCCCAATAATCTAAACCTGTTTTCCATAATCTTCAATATTGTTTTACTTAAGTTACTCTTATTAAAGCATTTAAGTTTTTAATTAACATCAATTGGGAGTATTTACCAAGATTTCGTAAAGCTGGAGAGGTTAAAGATAATTTAGAACTCTCACGATTTATTACAGATATAGCAAGGAATGAGAAATATGCTAAAAACAAAAAAACCACTTTTTCAAGTGGTTTTTTCTCTGTGTAGCGGGAACTGGACTCGAAACAGTGACCTTCGGGTTATGAGCCCGACGAGCTACCTACTGCTCTATCCCGCGATATCGACTGCAAATATAAGACAGAATTTAAGTTCTCACAATGCTTTTTACATAAAAATTAGCAAGCAAGGCATAGGAGGAATTTCAGCTTCTGAAAAACAAGCTTTTAAACACAATATTATTGTTCAATTCCGGAGGCTTCAAAGGACTGAAGTTCATTTTCAGAAAATTCCACTTTTATTTCAATGGGATTACAACAGTTTTCACAGTCTTCGATATAGGTTTGACGACTAACTGAAGGATCCAGGAGCACCGAAATTTCCTGCCAGCAATAGGGACATTGAAAAAAATGCTCAAACATTATAGTTCTATATTTAGCAATTGACCGGTAAGTTGAAGCAATTCCAATTCTGCGAGTTTAGCATCATACTTTGCAAGGTTCATACTGGTTTGTGCGTCAAGAAGATTAACCTGGGCCTGTCGGAATTCAATAGAGGTGATACGGCCAAGTTTAAACTGTTCCTCAGAGCGTTCAAAGTTATCCTGGTTGGTAGCCACATTTTCCTCCTGAACCCGGTATATATAAAGCTTATTCTCGTAATTCCCCTGGGCATTTGCTATATTCCGCGTTACCTCAAGCTCGATTTGATTTTTAAGCAGTTCCTGGTTCTCGTAATTTATCTTTGCATTCTGAATCTGAACGCTTGTTCTTCCTCCATCAAAGAGGTTCCAGTTAAGACTAACCCCGGCCGAAATACCATCGGTTGTTGTTCTGCTCCCGGGAAAAAAGGCGGTTGCAGCACTTCTGTTCCTGTTCCAGCCGTAAGAGCCGGTAAGATCTATTGTTGGCAGGTAGCCCGACTTGCTAATCTTAATATCGTAATCGCTTATACTTATATTTTTTTCTATCTGTAACAAGGAAACATTATTCAATGTTGCTTCATTTATGAAAGCTTCTAACTGAAGTTCGGGAAAGAAAACAACCGTGGTATCAACCACAAATTCTTTGTCGGTAATTTCCCTGTCAAGTAAAACATTCAGATCGCGTTTGGTATTATGAAGTTGCTGCCGGGTTTCCAGCAGATTAATACTATCATTATTAACATCTACTCTGGCATTTAATACCGCAAGATTGTTCGTTTGACCATACTCAAACTGATATTGCGCCCTGGTGACACGCTCATCTGAAGTTTCTAAAACATCCTCCAGAACCTCTATATTCTGTGTTAAACGAGCGATCTCATAATAAACGCTCATGAGCTGCAGGATAGTGTTTTCTATAGTTTCCCTGGCTTCCAGCTGCGAGAGATCATATTGTTCTTTCAGGCTTTTGTAATTGTACAATCTTCCGAGGCCGTCAAACAAGGTGTAATCTAAATTAATAGCGGCATTATATCTGTTGCTTTCAATATCTTTTTGGTCTACGTCGTCACGATCTTCAGGTTCTGTAAGTCGGTCATTGAGATCATAACCTGCACCGGCCTGGCCGGAAATCCTTGGTAAATATCCTGAATTAAGTATCCCCTGATTATTCTCTGCGATCTCTACCTGATTCCTGGCGATCTTAATGCCGAAGTTATTCTCCAGGGCTCTTGCAATAGCTTCCTCCTTGGTGATAACTTCCTGCCCCTGAGCTGAAACCTGGAATACAACTAAAAAAATTATAAAAAATGTAAACCTAAGTTCTTTCTTTATGCTCATGCTCTTCTTTTTGTTCCTTAATTGCACGTTCTACTGCTTCATTACTCACCCGGTTTCCGGTTGCAAGCCACTTCCCACCTACTTTAATGTTATTGCTAATAGATAACAGCAACGGCAATAACAAAAGAGTTAATATGGTGGCGATAGCGATTCCGTAAGAAATTGAGATAGCCATAGGTTTCAGGAACTGTGCCTGTCTGCTCTTTTCCAGCAGCAGAGGCGCCATTCCTGCAATAGTGGTAACCGAAGTAAGGAAAATAGCCCTAAACCTTGCCCTTCCGGCTTCGTACAGGGCATCTTCGAATTTCATACCCGCTCGCAAATTCCCATTAAACTTACTAATAAGTACCAGCCCATCATTAACCATAATCCCTATTAAAGCAATTATTCCTAAGGCTGAAAGTACATTCACAGGGAAATCATGGATCCAGTGGCCCCATGCAACTCCAATAATACTGAAAGGGATCATTAGCATCAGTAAAAATGGCTGACTATAACTTCTGAAGGTAAAGGCTATGGTGGCGTAGATAAGAAATAAAATTACCGGCAGCACCCCTTTTGCAGAGTTGGTTAATTTGTTTGCCTCTCGATTCTGACCTTCATAAGAAACTCCAATACTTGGATATGTTGCCAGCAAATCTGGCATCACATTCGTTCTAATATCAGAAAGGATATCTGTGGAACTACCGTTAGGATCTTCCATATCTGCGCTCACCCTTATTTCCCGCATCCCTTCAAGGTGACTTATGGATTCTGTTCCCCTAATAATTTCATAAGTAGCGATCTCATTAAAAGGCACCCGGTTTCCGGAAGTAGTCGTAATTCGCATATCATCAAGATCGTTAATAGACGACCTGTTTTCACGATTGTAGCGAACCCAAACTCTTATTTCGTCCTGCCCCCGCTGAAAACGCTGTGCCTCTGTTCCGAAGAATCCATTTCGAACCTGTCGCATTATTTCACTTAGGTCAAGCCCTAGCGCATAGGCGTTATCCTTCAACTGAATATTAATCTCCTTTATCCCTTTAGGATCGTTGTCTTTAACATCTTTTAGAAGAGGGTTATTCTCAAAATTTGCTTTTAATTCCTCTTTAGCGGCTTCAAGTTCATCAAGATTGTTACCCAGAAGAGAAACCGAAACAGGGTCTCCCCCAAAATTACCTCCGGATCCAAAAGTGAGGTTTTCTACACCGAATACCGGCCCAACTTCATCTCTAATGGCATTTGTGATATCGGGAGAACTAAAATCTCTTTCTTCTCCGGGCAATAAATTTACCTGCAGGGAAGCTTTATTATTTCCCGGTCCTACCCTTTTTATTATGTTTTCGATAACCGAAATATTGTCGGTTTGTCTTGCAGTAAAATCTTCGTTCACACGCCAGGCAGCATCTTCTACCATAGAAATAATAGAGTCTGTCTTAGCCGGGTTAACTCCCTCTGCCATTAAGAGATCAATACTCACCCTGTCACTGGCAACGCTCGGAAACAAACTTACTTTAATCCAGTTGCCTCCAATCGCACCAATGGTAAGTATTAAAATGGAAGCCAATATTCCCAAAGAAAGAATTTGCTGTCTCAACACAAACTTCAAGACAGGACTATAAAATTTATCCCGGTTGTATCGCATAATACGGTCTCCAATCTTATTTATTTCGCGCATTTTGCTGAAGAAACCTGTTTTTTTCTTTCCGGGCTCTTCAATTTTCCTTCGTTGCAATGCTTTTGAATGTGCAATATGAGCCGGAAGGATTATAAGGGCCTCTATCAGGGAAACAGATAAAGTAAGAATCACCACTGTTGAGACCTCACTAAAGAATTCCCCAATTCTACTATCGAGAAACAGGAAAGCTGAGAAAGCCAGAATCGTAGTAATTATTGCTGAAATAATTGGAGGCACCACTTCCATGGTTCCATCAAGGGCCGCCTGAACGGGTGATTTCCCCATTTCATAATGCTGATAGATGTTTTCCCCAATAACAATCCCATCATCCACCAATATTCCTATCACGATGATCATCCCAAATAAGGAAAGTACGTTAATCGTAACCCCAAATTGGCCGGCGAAAATGAACATCCCGAGAAAGGCAATAGGAAGACCAAAGGCCACCCAAAATGCCAGGCGTATATTAAGAAAAAGCGCAAGAAAGAAAATTACTAAAAGAATTCCCATCGCTCCGTTTTCCAATAGAAGTTGGGTACGCTGCCCTAGGGTAATCGAGGCATCAGAAACCACATCCAATTGAATGTTACTGCTCTTGGAATTATAATCGGCTATATATTTTTTAACGGCTGAAGCCGCAGATAAAAGATCTTCGTTATTGGTGTTGCTAATAGAAACATTAACCGCAGTATTTCCACTGAAAAAAGAGGCATTCGGGGTTTCACTAAATTGATCCCGAACGGTGGCTACATCGCTAAGTCGTGTGATCTGTCCGCTTTCTGAAGAACGCACCACAAGATCGTTAAGAGCATCGGCATAGTAAGAACGGCTGTTAGCTCTAATTAAATAATCTTCAGCATCGGTTTTAATTGTTCCTCCGGTGCTCAATATGTTTGCTGAAGCTACGGTTTGCGCAACCTCCTCAAAAGTAAGGTTATAAGCAAGAAGATCGTTCTGGCTAACGGCAATTTCAATTTCTTCTTCAGGAAAACCGGATATTTCTATCTGGGAAATCCCATCTATTCTTCTAAGATCGTTCTCTATCTGCTCGCTAATGCGTTTTAAGGTAACCAGTGGGACATCTTTACCACTTATGGCAAAACTAATAGAAGGGCGTACCCTTTCCTGTTTTGAGACCACCAGAGGCTCCATTCCTCCGGGAAAACTAGGAACACGATCTACCGCATTCTTCACCTCGGTAAGCATTACATCAATATTCTCTCCCTGCTCTATCTCTACAGTGATTGAACCTCCGCTTTCGCGAGCCACAGAAGTCACCCTGTCAATTCCAACAAGGCCCTTCAGGTTATCTTCAATTTTAAGAATTATTCCCTCTTCGATCTCCTCAGGAGCAGATCCGGGATAGTTCACACTAATGTTTATTATTCTTGAATCTTCCAGAGGAAAGAACGAGGAATTTAAACTGAAGATTCCAACCAGGCCAAAAATGGCAAATGCGAGGATAACCACGTTAACGGCAACCTCGTATTTTATGAAATAACTTATTAATTTTCTCACCACTAAAGGGTTTTAGTTGTGTCTTCTTCCTGCTGAATCGTAACTACCTGCCCGGGATAAGCTCCGGGAACAGGTGCCGAGATTAGTTTGGTTCCATCTTCAAGCCCTTTGATCACAACGCTTTTTGAAGCAAAATATACAGTTTCCACTTCCTGGAGTGCCAGAATGCTATCTCTTACTACATATACTTTAGATCGATCTATTAAAAGTTCCCTGGGAATTTCTATAGCTTTCGCTTCTTCACGCGCATCCAAACTGGCCTCCAGATACATCCCTTCTTTTACATTAGGATCTTCTACCCGAATAAAAACCTGAATAGTTTGTGATTCTCTATCTACCCTTGCATTTATTCGACTAACTGTTCCCATATAGGTCTCAGTTTTCTCCAGATTCTGAAGTTTAACATCTTCTCCTAGCTCCAGTAGATCTGAAAATCTTTTTGGAACGGCTACCTCAAGTTCATAAACCGAAGGATCTATAAACTCCCCTAATTTTTGCCCTGAACGAATAAGAGTTCCTGGGTTAACGGCAGCTTCGGTTAAAACTCCATTAAATGGGGCACGCATCGTGAATTTACTTAAACGTTCTTCGAGATTTTTAATTTCATAATATGCTGAAACGATACCGCGACCGGTAATGAAGTATTTTTCTTTATCAGAATCTAAATCAGGCAAAGGAGGTACCGATTTATTGATGTCGAAATTATTTAAATAGGTTTGCCATTTTTCAAAAACTTCCGGGTAATCCATCCGCAAGTCAGGCATTATAGAAGTAATCGCGTTGTATAATTCATTCCGCGCAGAAAGGACTCCGGCGTAGTATTCTTCAGAATCGATATTTAAAAGCACCTGACCACGGGAATATTTCTGACCCGGTCTGAAATCTTTACTGCTGGAGCGGAAAACGCCTTGAACTTCAGCAAAAAGTTCGAGTTTTTTCAGGGCGGTTACATTTCCGTTAGCAGGAATAATTATAGGAACCGGTCCATTTTTTACCGTTTCTACAAATACATTTTTAACGGTTTTCCTTGCAGGGGGAACCTCCTGAACATTACTGTCTATAATAGCTTTGGCCCCGAATACTGCCAAAATAATCAGCAATATTCCTAAAATCGAAAGAATAATTTTTCTTAAATCCATACGGCGGTTAGACTTACAAAGCCTAAGATAGTTTAATAAACAATTTATAAATTATGCATAATGGTCCAGTTTTTCCTGAATCTCTTCCCATTTATGCATTAATTCCTCCAGTTCCTTTTTCGTCTTATTATACTTTTCGAGAAAATCTGGTTTAGCCATTACCTTTTCATAATTTGTGGCAAGTTCCACATCCTTTTCCTTGATCTCTTTCTCCAGTTTTCCGATCCTTGATTCGGTATTGCTGAGTTTATTCTGAAGAGATTTTAATTTTTTCTGGTCTTTGTAAGATTGTTTACCTTCATCAGGCTGATTGCTCTTTGCTACCCGCGCAACTTCATCTTTTTTCTCTATAGCACGCATATTTTCAACCTGCCGCTGGTTCAGGTAAAAGTCTATATCGCCTAGATATTCTTTTATTTTCCTGTTTTTGAATTCGTAAACTGTTTTTGTAAGTCCCTGGAGAAAATCCCTGTCGTGAGAAACAAGAATTAAGGTTCCTTCAAAACTTTTTAAAGCCTGCTTTAATACATTTTTAGATTTGATGTCAAGGTGGTTGGTTGGCTCATCCATTACCAAAACATTAAAGGGCTGAAGCAATAATTTTGCAAGAGCCAGGCGGTTTCTTTCTCCACCCGAAAGCACTTTCACCTTTTTATCTACCTCTTCTCCTCTGAATAAAAAGGAACCAAGAATATCTCTAACCTTGCTTCGGTTTTTTTCGTTGGCCGCATCGATCATTGTATCGAGTACAGTTTTTTCCCCATCAAGATATTCGGCCTGGTTCTGGGCAAAGTAGCCAATCTGTACATTATGGCCCAGCTTCAATTTTCCGGTATAAGAGATCTCATTCACAATGATCTTCGCAAGAGTGGTTTTACCCTGGCCGTTTTGCCCCACAAAAGCTATCTTACTGCCGCGCTCAATAAGCAGGTTGATATCTTCAAGCACCTGATTATCTCCATAAGCCTTCCCAATATGATGCGCTTCAATCACCACCTTGCCTGGTTGAATAGAAATAGGAAAATGAATGCTCATCACACTATTATCATCTTCATCTACCTCAATCCGGTCTATTCTATCAAGTTTTTTTACAAGCGACTGTGCCATGGAGGCTTTCGAAGCCTTTGCTTTAAATTTCTCTATGAGTTTTTCATTCCGCTCAATTTCCTTTTGCTGATTCTTCTGCGCAGCAAGCTGTTGTTCTCTGAGCTCGCCCCGAAGCTCAAGGTATTGTGAATATGGTTTCTTGAAATCGTAGATTTTTCCCAGAGAAATTTCGATCGTGCGATTGGTCACATTATCCAGGAACATTTTATCGTGGGAAACAATCACAACGCATCCCGGATAATTATTCAGAAAACTTTCCAGCCAGATAATACTTTCAATATCGAGGTGGTTGGTAGGCTCATCCAGCAATAAAATATCGTTATTCTGAAGCAGGATCTTAGCCAATTCTATTCTCATTCTCCATCCCCCTGAAAAAGTATCGGTGATCTTATCAAACTGATCGCGGGCAAAACCAAGTCCTAGCAGCACCTTTTCGGTATCTCCCTGATAGTTATATCCCCCAATTATCTCGTATTGATGTGTGACTTCGCTTAATTCCTGAATGAGATCTGAATAAGAATCACTCTCATAATCTGTTCTTCTGGCAAGTTCGTTATTGATGTGGTCTATCTTTTTCTCAAGAGCTTTTATCTCTACAAAAGCCTGTTGCGCTTCCTCCACTACGGTTCTTCCCAGATCAAAGTCTATATCCTGTTTTAAAAAGCCTATTTTTAGCTCCTTATCTTTAGCTATCTGGCCGCCGTCATATTCCTGTTCTCCAGCCAGGATTTTAAGCATCGTGGATTTCCCCGCACCGTTTTTCCCAATAAGACCAACCCGGTCACCACCGTTTAGTCTAAAGGTTACTTCCTCAAAAAGATACTCGCCGCCAAAGGAAACGGACAGATTATGGATATTAAGCATTTATGATTTTTATTTTTGCAAATATGCCTAAATTTACCTTCCAAAAAAAATGAGATGAGGTTCCTGAAAGGCAAAAAATTATACAGTATTTTATTTGGTGTTTGCCCCGTTTGTCACGAGGAAAGTATGTACAAAGAAAATAACCCCTATGTATTAAACCGCATTTTTAAAATGCATGCTCGCTGCTTAAATTGTGGAACAAAATATAAGATTGAACCTTCATTTTTTTATGGCGCCATGTATGTAAGTTATGCTGTGGGTATCGCCTTTGCAGTGGCCGCTTTTATAATTGCACATTTGTTTTTTGGTGCAGGTTTAATGGTTTCTTTCTGGGCAATCATTGGAACACTGGTGATTTTTATGCCGGTAATAATGAGACTTTCAAGAAACATCTGGATCAATTTATTCATGAATTATAAAAAGGATGCAGGTAAAGCGCATCAAACTGAATAATGTTTTTTTGTGAAACGGGCTAAGTCTACCTCTTGAGGTAAAGGTTCTCCTTTTTCCATGAGTTTCAGCATTTCTTCTGAAAGCATCGGTGAGATCAACATTCCCCTACTTCCAAATCCATTACAACAATAAAGATTCTTATACTTAGGATGCTGACCCGCGAATGGCTTTCTATCTTTACTGGCTGGTCTAATGCCGGCAACCTGATCTATAACATCAAATTGGCATTTAATAAGCGCTGAAATTTTCCGGATTAATTCCTCTTTGGCACTTTCGGTAGGTTCCGGGGAAATATCAACGTTATTATAGGTAGCTCCTATTCTATAAAGGTTATTACCCATAGGTATTATAAATACTGAAGATTTTACGATTTCTTCCATTTGAAGTTCTTCAGAATAAATTATTATATATTCTCCTTTGTTGCCATTTAAAGGAAGGTAATTAAAATAGGGGTTTTCCTTAAGCCCGAAGCCTTCGCAAAAAATTATCTTTCTGGCCTTAAGACCTTTATATTCAACATAATCTTCTTCAATTCTTAAGGTCTGATGGTCAAAATTCTCAAAACTGATCTTATCCTGCTTTCTTAAATGATTTCCGTATTCTGTGATCATGAGGTTTGTATTAACAGTTCCTGTATGCCGGACTTCTCCAAACCCAAAATCAGAATCTATACAGGGATTTAATCTTTTTTTCAGATGAGTGTTCAGGAATTTTGAAAGTGCAGGCTTATCGGCGGCAGAAAACCAGTTGTTCTGTTCTTCAGCAGAGTTGAATCTTCTGTAAATCTTTCGGGGATAAAACAATCTAACCTGAAGTTTCTCCTCAATTTTCCTGTAGTATGGAATTGCAATTTCAAGTTGCTCATCGGCTTTCCAGGCCAGGGTAAATCGTTTCAGGATTACCGGATTGATAAGTCCGGCTGCAACCACCGATGCTCGTTGGGAACCACCTTCGAAGACTTTATAGCTTAATCCGTTTTCCTCAAGGCGTTCACAAAGAGAAATTCCACTTAGGCCTAAACCAACAATTATATAGTCTACCATAATTTAAAAATAAATTTCCCCCAATAAAAAAGCGTCCGCAAAGGGGACGCTTTATAATTAATTATCAAGAAGCAATACTAGTAATTCCACATATCCTGTTCAAAATCACGAATTTGTTCTTTTATCCGTTCTGATTCCAGAAGTTGCATAAATGCATTTTCTACAATATAATCATTGATTTGCCTATCCCCCTGTACGTTTTCTTCCTGGTAGATAATCCCATTAAAACGCCTGGCGTTAAGCAAATGATCAAAGCTTAAACTTTGGGAGCTGTTACCACCGCTAAATGCCTGGTGGTCGTGCAACAATTCCCGGGCATCAGGGAACCAAACCCAGAAAAGCTCAACAAGATCAGTTTGGCCTGAATCTATAAAGTTCACATCAGGTGCAACCGGTGCAATTCCGAGTAATCGATATTTCAATTCGGCCTGACGCTTATCAAAATACCACATTCCACGAATATGATACTCAGCAATATCGGCAGAGGTGAGGTCACGTCTGTCAATAAACTGTTCCTCTACCTGCTCTCCTGCATTGTATTGCTCAATACCAAGATCTGTAGTATCCACCTTAGAAAGAGTTGCCTGGATGTCCTTAAGCGAACGTTTTTCAGTAAAATAAGAATCGGCATAAATGTTTTCAATTGTTCCATCCTTTATGCCTGTCATTAACACATCATACAGTGACCGGCGATTCCCACCAATATTATTGGTATCAATTGGATAAAATAGTGGAAAGTTTACTCTCTCATCAAGATCAATCACCTCCCATACATTTTTAGACCAAAGCACATCTCTGTCTTCAATATAGCCGTATTCCAGGGGTTTATCATTGAGATCGCTTAAACGCTGTGCTTCGGTTGGTTCACCGATCTCATCAGGGCTTTTGGCGTTCAGAATGTTTGTTTGCCCAAAGGAAACTGTGGTAAAAAACACCAATGTTAAAGCAAATAATCCTCTCCAGCTCATGGTCATATTTTTTATTAATTAGTAAGCTCAACAACTACAGGAGCTACTTTCTTCAGCATATATCCGGAATTATTAGATAAACGCGCGTTGATGTCAAATATTGTAACACTTTCTCCTCTTCCGGCACGTCTTAGGGCTGCTTTTGCTCTTTCATCAAGACTGCTTCCGTTAACCTGAATAGTTGGTTGTCCAGGAACTTTAAAGCTGAATCCGGAAACATTAAGGTTAATGTCAAAATCGAAATCAGGTAAAGCGGCTCCAATAGTAGAAACTTCAAGGCTGTTACGTTGCATTTTCACCGCACCGTCTTCTCCCCGTACAGTACCCAGAGGACGCGGAATATCTTTAATTCTGAAAGAAGAACTTGAAGGATAGCTCTCGCCATCTATTGTTCCGGTTACGTTAATTTTAACCTCTCTTGCCTGAAGACTGGTAACATCCATCATATAGCTGCTTCCTGAAGTCTTTCTTAAACCTGGCGCTGATGCACTAACATTATTATCAGGTACCCCGGCCATAGAAATGGTTAGCGGGTTTTGTACCCCACGATATAGAACATTCATCTTATCGGCAGAGATAGTAGCCGAATTAGGCTTAGGAATTACAGAAAATTCCTGTTCTACAGGAACTACAGTTTCTTCACCATCTTCCACGAAAATAAGACTACCTGCCAATTTATGTTGCCCTGCATTACCTGCATTTACATTAAGCACAACCCTACCATCTTCAATAGAATAATCAGACTCGCTTAATTCCCGTCCATCCAGGGTTAGCTCAACTCTGTTAGGTTTTGTAGTTGCATCCTTACGACCAAGTACAATAGCTCCATTAAAATTTTCACCCTGATAGTATGCTGATCTTGGAGTCTCAAGCAAAGTAGTATAATTGGTCATTGCCACCTCACTTTGTAACTGCCCCGATAGCATAGCCGAAAGAATATCATTTTCGGTAGTTTTGATATCAGATTGAACCTGAGTCATTTTAGTAATGGAAGCTATCAAAGGATACCCCTGATAGTGGTACATCAACCATGGCTGAGTAACATTTTCTCTATTAGTAACTTCTTCAGTTGAAAATTCTTCAGAAACTTCTTTAGCAATTTGAGGATAATCCTCACCTACAATATTGATTATACCTTCGCGGTAAACTCTAATTTGCTCAAGAAATTCCTCTCCTTTTGGACTAACCCTTCCGCTGGCAAAGAACATATTGTCCAGATTATCAGATCTATCCATGGCCTCATAATCTGTTTCCCCTTCCTCATCATAATCTGCGAAGAGTTCATTCTTTATGCCTTCAACATATTCATTTAGATTCTGGGAAAGCTCATGCACTCTTTCAGCATCCTCTTTAATAGCTACGTATTTTTCAGGTTGCTCATTGGCTTTGGCATCAAGGCCTGCCATAAAAGCATTATTACGTTCAGTAGTGGATATATTTGAGGCACTTAATTTTTCATTCATAAGTCCGAAGGCCGTAAGAACCTCCTTAGACATATTTAGTGCCATCATCGCGATGAAAACCAGATACATCAGGTTAATCATCTTTTGTCTTGGTGTTTGTTTTCCAGACGCCATGTGCTAATTAGTTTTGTTGTTCAAAATTTCGGATAAGTTTTCGGTTTTCAAATAAACTAATTAGTGTTTACCCTTGTTCCATTCATTGCAGTAAGCATACCGCCGTAAACTCCGTTAAGAGAAGACAGGTTATTGGCAAGGTTATTCATTTGGTCCTTTAATTTACCCGCATTTTCAGCAACTTCCTCGTTGATATTGGCTTGTCTGGAAGCTGATTCAACCTGAACTTTATAAATATTGTTCAATGTCTCCATTTGTGCGGCAGCCATTGTAAGCTCTTCGCTGTATTTTTTCTGTGAGGCCATTGCATCTACTGTAGGAGCGATGCCTTTTGCTGCTCCTTCAAAGTTTCGAATGCTATCTCCAAGACTACTCATTAGGTTTGCATCAATTTTTGCATCCCGTAGCATCTCATCGAGTTTCTTAGACAAAAGACCATCAGCTTCTTTTTCTTCCTCGATCACCATAGATTTCTTTCTGTTATCGGCAGCGATACCTCCTGCCAATTCAGGATAGACCAAAGACCAGTCAAGATCATCGTCTACCGGTTCAAAAGCGGAATATGCAAATACCAGGGCTTCAACAATAAGACCAGCAATAAGCATAGGGTTACCACCGGGCCAGTGCATTAATTTAAAAAGTGCACCTAATATTACAATAGATGCACCTAAACCGTACACCATATTGGTTATTTTTTTTGAGGTTCTTGAATTTGCCATAATTAAGAGGGATTTAGATTTTCTTTATTTAAAATAGGTTATAGTTCCGGGTTAATTTGCGGTGGGTTGGTTGAGGGTAACATCTGTACCCAAATAATCCTGTACAGTTCTGAAGCCAATATAACTTCTTGCAGAATCGGCATATTCATAGTCCCTGGAGCTCACCTGAAGGAAATATGCAACATCTTTCCAGGATCCTCCGCGCACCACCTTGCGCATATCTTCTTCGTTATTAACGGTAGGGTTCATTGAAGACATATATTGATAAGAGGCAGGATCGTAAGAAGAGTTTACCCATTCTGAAACGTTTCCGGCCATATTATATAACCCGTAGTCATTAGGGTCGTATGATTTAGCTTCTACTGTATAAAGCGCCTGATCCGCTGCGTAGTCTCCACGCAAGGGCTTGAAGTTTGCCATAAAACATCCACGGTCATTTTTAGCATAAGGACCACCCCAAGGGTAGGTTGCGCCTTCCAGGCCACCTCTGGCTGCATATTCCCATTCCGCCTCAGTTGGCAATCGATATAAAGGCACATTATGGTCACCTTTTGATCGCCTGTAGGCATTATGGTAAAAAGTCCTCCATTGGGTAAAGGCTTTCGCCTGTTTCCAGGAAACTCCCACCACGGGATACTCATCAAAAGCACTATGCCAGAAATAATCGTTGTGCATAGGCTCGTTATAAGAGTAGTTAAAGTCCTTTATCCAGACGGTAGTGTCAGGATATATTTCAATTTCTTCACTTTTAATAAAATCACTTCTATTACCCTCAGTTCTTGCCGCCTGCTCAATATCCATATAAGAATATTTGAACTTTAGTTTTTTAACATCAATTGTACGCTGACCATTATATACTTCCTCCATTGGAATATACATAGTATCCATTACCTCGGCATAATATACATCAGGATATTCTTCAGTATCCCAGATTATATCAACTTCTTTGTTAAGTCTCCGATTCTCATAATCATCGGTAGGACCGCCGGTCCCATAGGAATTAAGCATATATTCCTCGTAAGGGCTAAGGTCATCGGTATCGGCATCTGCAAAAGCATATTCTCCAATTCCGTCATTTCCGGGAGTCTCTCCCATTTCTTCAGCCATTATCGCCAGGCGAACTCTTACGATAGAGTCCTTCACGTAATCTACAAATTGTCGATATTCCGCATTAGTAATCTCGGTTTCGTCCATATAGAACGACCGAACGGTCACTGTTTTTGGAGGAGCGTTCTTTTGGTCAGCCAGATCATCATCAGATTTCCCCATGATAAAAGCTCCACCTGGGATTAATGTCATACCATAAGGTTTCTCCGGATTCCACTTTTTCCCTTTCGCACCTACCAGCTGTCCACGGTCTCCCCGACCACAACTAAAAAGCAAGGCAAGAACAGCAATTAGCGAAATAAACTTCTTCATATTTTCTCTTAAGGTTAAGACATAT
>DATISX010000133.1:0-3904 GCA_035468275.1 Salegentibacter sp. | reverse complement strand
AACTCCCACGGGTTTTTACGGAATGGAATTCGAGGTGAAATATTCATGGTTCAACCAAAACCGACTGGAGACAGGGATTTCTGGTGCTTTTGTAAGAGCTGAAGATCTCGATGCGGGGGAAAATCTGAGTTTTATCCCTCCCGATAATTTTAACCTGGAAGCCTGTTATTACGCACTTGCCGATAAAAGTCTAAAAGTCTTTTCCAGGCTTCGGCTTATCAATGCCCAAAACAGGCCCGGATTAAACGAAGCCGAAACTCCCGGTTACACCCTTCTGAATTTAGGGGCGAATAAAAGTTTTAGAATGGGAAGAAATAGTCTGGATGCCGGTATTACAATTCACAATGCTTTAGATAAAACATACGTAGATCATATGTCAATTCTACGGGCTTTTAATATTAGTAGTCCCGGTAGAAATATAATGTTGAATTTAAAATATAATTTTTAAACGCTAAAGTCCACGTTCTTTCTGAATTTGCTCGTAGGCTTCCCGCACTTTATTGAATTTTTCCTGAGCACCTTTCCGATAAGCTTCATCCATATGTCCAAGTTTATCGGGGTGGTATTTCTTAACCATATGGCGGTAAGCTTTTTTCACTTCATCATCACTTGCCGACTTTTCGATCTCCAGGATCTTATAGGCATTATCGGCGGTTTTAAAGAACATAGCTTTGATGCTTTCAAAATCCATTCTGCTTATGCGAAGGTATCCAGCGATCTCCTGAATGGTACGGGCTTCAGCTTCACTTACCCGCCCATCGGCCTGGGCTATTGCAAAGAGAAAGTGAATGATCTGCACTCGCGCAGGATATTTAGTTCTGGCGGCAAGATATTGCGAGATTCTCGAGGCCGAGATCTCCCGATCTTTGATGAGCTCATTAAAGGTTCTGAAAGTGGCATTAGCGTTTTATTTTCCGTAGGCCTGAACAAAGTAGGAGCGCACGTAGTCGAGTTCTTTCTGTGTTACATTACCATCGGCTTTTATCACGATGGAACACAGCGAAAGCAAATTAAGTTCAAAATCCCCGGGAGAGACTTTTTTCTCCTGCTGGCCGAACATTCCCTGCATTCCCTTGCTGGAACGCGTCCAGTTATCAATTATTGAACCTATAATAAATCCCAGGATCGCGCCACCAAACCTGAAATACATATACCCTAATACCGCAAGCACCCATTTAAACATCAAGCTTATTTTAAATAAGCGGCAAAGATACTATTTTACAAAAGTTTAACCGAATAGCCGGCCTTTTAATATAATTGTCATAACCTATTCACCCATAATTAATTGAAATATGCTTAGCTGAAGTTAATTTGGTATCTTTGCACCTCGTAAAAGTTTAATACAAAAATAAATATATATGTACCCAGCAGAGTTAGTAAAACCAATGCGCGAAGATTTAACCAGCATAGGTTTTGAAGAATTGCACACCGTAGAAGATGTAGATGCCGCAATGAAAAAAGAAGGAACAACTTTGGTAGTTGTTAATTCGGTTTGTGGATGTGCCGCTGCAAATGCGCGTCCAGGCGCGAGATTTTCGCTACAGAATGCAAAAAAACCGGATAACCTTTATACAGTTTTCGCCGGTGTAGACAAGGAAGCTACTACCCAGGCCCGCGATTATATGTTACCTTTTCCTCCCTCTTCACCTTCTATGGCCCTTTACAAAGACGGAGAATTAGTTCATATGCTGGAGCGACACCATATTGAAGGTCGTCCTGCAGAAATGATCGCTGAAAACCTTATCGCAGCCTATAACGAATTTTGCTAATAGACTGTTAGCTATAAAAAAGGTCGTTTGCGATGCAGGCGGCCTTTTTTCGTTTTATATTTAAGCTGAAATCATTCCCCTATGAAAACGCTAATCGTCTTTATTTCTATTATAATTTCTGTTTCAGGCTGCGAAAGCGCCGAAAATTCCCAGCAGGTTGACCGGAAGGAACTTGATCGTCAGCTTGAAGGGATAAAAGATCTTATAGCTCAGGAATCCTGTGATGACGAAACCAGCTGTGATTATATAGCCGTTGGCAGCAAAGCCTGTGGCGGGCCAAAAACCTACCTGCTTTTCCCTTCCTCAATAGACAGGCAAGAACTGAAAGAATTAGTTGATAACTACAATAAATCCGAAGCCGATTTTAATCAGAAATATGGGATCGTTTCAGATTGCATGTTTATCACTCCTCCCGAAAAAATTGGCTGCGTGAACGGAAAATGTGAAACCCTCTAGCTCCTTTAGATTTTGGGCTGAAATATGTATTTTAGCTCCATAATTTTAAAGATGAAAAAAATACTTTCTTACCCTTTATCGGTACTGTTTTATATTTTCTTTTTTATCACCCTGCTGGTTTTTCACCCTATACAATGGATTTGTCTAAAACTTGGGGGCTATCAACCACATAAGAAAAGTGTAGATATTTTCAATTTTTTCCTGATGCGTTCCCTTAACATTCTCGGCACGCGGTTTACTTTCACTAATCCCAATGATATTCCTACAGACAAAGCCTGCATTTTTGTAGCTAATCACCAGGGAATGTATGATATCCCACCTATAATCTGGCATTTGCGCAAGCATCATCCTAAATTTGTAAGCAAGAAGGAATTGGGACATGGCATCCCGAGTATTTCCTTTAATTTAAGACATGGAGGTGCAGTACTTATAGACCGAAAAAACCCACGGGAAGCCCTGGTAAAAATGGCCAAATTTGCTGATTATCTTAACAAGACTAAACATTCTGCCGTAATCTTTCCCGAAGGAACCAGAAGCCGTACAGGGAAACCAAAGAGATTTGCCGTTAGCGGACTTCAGTTACTGTTTAAAAAAATGCCTGATGCGCTTATCGTTCCAATAACCATCAACAATTCCTGGAAACTCTTTAAGCACGGAAATTTCCCTATGGAACCGGGAGTGCATATTAAATTGGAAGTTCACAAACCTATCGCTGTTAATTCAGACGATCCTGAAAGCCTGGTAGCAAAAATAGAGCGAACCATCATTGCCGATATAAAATAGTAAGTTTAAAATGGACAAACAGGAAATCATCAAAAATACCATTCAGTTTGTACAAAAAACTCTTGTCAATGCCGAAGGAGGCCACGACTGGTTTCATATCCAAAGAGTTTATAATAATGCTAAATTAATCGCGAAAGGAGAAAACGCCGATTTATTTATAGTTGAACTGGGTGCTTTACTTCACGATATAGCCGATTACAAATTCCACAACGGCGACGAAAGCAAAGGCCCGAAAATAGCTGCTGAATTCCTGAAAACTCAGGAAGTTTCCGAAGAAGAAACAGCCCATGTCATAAAGATCATCGAGAATGTTTCTTTCAAAGGCGGAAACGAAGCGCAGACTTTTAATTCGATCGAATTACAAATCGTGCAGGATGCCGACAGGCTGGACGCGATAGGAGCTATTGGAATTGCCCGCACCTTCAATTACGGCGGTTTTAAAGGCCGTGCCTTGTATGATCCGCAGATTAAGCCAAACCTTACTATGACCAAAGAGGAATACAAAGCCTCTACAGCGCCAACTATTAATCATTTCTACGAGAAATTGCTTTTACTGAAGAATTTGATGAATACCGAAACCGGACGTAAAATTGCTGAAGAACGCCATAGATTTATGGAAAAATATCTCGATCAGTTTTACAGGGAATGGAATGGCCTCGCTTAGAATAACTTCATTTGGCCGTCCTTAAAGCTTTCGTGGAGTTTACAATTTAAGACTGCTCTTTCTCTGTCCTTAAGAAATTTATTTCTGGCCAGTTTAAACTGTTGCGCCACCTGATTTGCAAATTCACCTTCCCCTTTCATTCTCGTACCGAAACGACTATCATTTAGACTTCCTCCGTGAAGACTTTCAATTTGATGAAGTACTTTATCGGCCCTGTCGGGCATAGTTTGTT
>DATISX010000132.1:0-2634 GCA_035468275.1 Salegentibacter sp. | reverse complement strand
TTGGGCGTATTGTCCGTAAATCAATGATCTCGCAGGAAATCCCATCTTTTTCAAGTTCATCGGCAGCTTTGTAAGCTTCTTTTATAATCTTTCCAAAAGAAACGATGGTTACATCTTTTCCTTCACGTTTGATCTCAGCTTTTCCGATTTCGATGATGTATTCCTCTTCAGGCACTTCTCCCTTATCTCCATACATCTGCTCGCTTTCCATAAAAATAACGGGATCGTCATCTCTGATTGCGGCTTTTAAAAGGCCTTTTGCATCATACGGATTTGAAGGCACGATCACCTTTAACCCGGGAGTATTGGCATACCAGCTTTCAAAGGCCTGGGAGTGTGTAGCACCCAATTGCCCCGCTGAACCAGTTGGCCCACGGAATACAATAGGAATATTAAACTGCCCACCACTCATCTGGCGCATTTTAGCTGCGTTATTTATGATCTGGTCTATACCAACCAGGGAAAAATTGAAGGTCATGAATTCAACAATAGGTCTGTTACCGTTCATAGCCGAACCTACCGCTATCCCGGAAAATCCAAGCTCAGCGATTGGAGTATCTATTACGCGTTCAGGGCCAAATTCATCCAGCATCCCTTTGGAGGCTTTATAAGCTCCGTTATATTCAGCAACTTCCTCCCCCATCAGGTAAATGCTTTCATCCCTGCGCATTTCTTCGCTCATCGCCTCGGCAATTGCTTCCCTAAATTGAATTGTCTTCATTATATTGTATCGTATTAATTTTAAAACTTGCGGAAACAAAAATAGTAATTAGCTAATGTTTATACCATATTAAGTCCACAAATTTTTAAAAGCCGAAATTTTTCAAATTTCTATCTCAGCCTTCTAAATGGATTTAACAATAAAATCTTTTATTTCAGAATTTAAAATCAGTCATTAATCCATTTTATTAACAATTCTTTAAATTTCCGGGATAAACCCTTCTTTAAATTTGTTATGCGCGCATAGCTTTTTTTGATTTAAATTATGTAACTTCGTAAACGAAAACGATTTAATTAAAACATCTTTTTATATGAAAATATTAGTATGTATCAGCCATGTACCTGATACTACCTCAAAAATCAATTTTACCGACGGGGATTCGAAGTTCGATACCGCCGGAGTTCAGTTTGTGATTAATCCGAATGACGAGTTTGGTTTAACCCGCGCCATGTGGTTTAAAGAAAAGCAAGGTGCTACGGTAGATGTCGTTAATGTAGGCGGAGCAGAAACCGAACCCACCCTGAGAAAAGCCCTGGCCATTGGAGCTGATGCCGCGATTAGAGTAGATGCCACTCCTACCGACAGCTTTTTTGTTGCGAAACAACTGGCTAAAGTCGCTAAAGAAGGAAATTACGACCTGATTATTGCGGGCCGCGAGTCTTTAGATTATAACGGCGGAATGGTTCCGGGAATGCTGGCTGGACTTTTAGATGCGAATTTTGTAAATACTTGTATTAAGCTTGAAGTTGAAGGCGATACAGCCACTGCCATCCGTGAAATAGACGGCGGGAAAGAAACCTTAACCGCAAAACTTCCCCTTGTTATCGGAGGTCAAAAAGGTTTGGTTGAAGAAAAAGATCTTAAGATCCCAAATATGCGCGGAATCATGCAGGCGCGTAAAAAACCGCTAAATGTTGTACAGGCTGAAGAGGTTTCCGCTCATACCGAAGCCACCAAGTTTGAAAAACCAGATCCGAAAGGAGCGGTTAAGCTAATTGATCCTGATAACCTGGATGAGCTTATCGATCTGCTTCACAACGAGGCTAAGGCGATTTAAAAATAAATAAGTTTTCCACTCCCGATAGCCATCGGGACGGGAATGACAAAAAAATAAGATTTCCGCCTTCGCGGAAATGACTAAAAAAATTAAAAATATGTCAGTATTAGTATATACGGAATCCGAAGAAGGAAAATTCAAGAAGGTTGCTTTAGAAGTGGCCTCTTATGCCCGGGAAGTGGCTTCTAAAGAAGGGGGCAGTGTAACCGCTGTAAGCTTTAATGTCGAAGATACTTCTGAATTAGGCCAATATGGTGTTGATAAAGTATTGAACATCAAAAGTGATAAATTAAGTAAGTTCAATGCTGAAGCTTATGCAGACGCCTTGAAACAAGCCGCCGAAAAAGAAGGCAGCAAAGTTGTTGTGATTAGTCAAAGCGCAAACAGCAAATATCTTGCTCCACTTCTGGCAGTTCAGCTTAATGCAGCTTACGTGCCCAACGTGGTTGCGTTACCAGAAAGCACCAATCCTTTTACTGTAAAAAGAAGTGTTTTCACCAACAAAGCTTTCAACCTTACCCAGATCAACACCGATGTGAAGATCCTTGGAATTTCTCAAAATGCTTTCGGTTTAAAAGAAAATCAAGCCGATGCCAGCGTTGAGGATTTCAGCCCAAATCTTTCAGAAGAAGATTTCAGCGTAAATGTAGAATCGGTAGATAAAGCAACTGACAAGGTAACTATAGCCGATGCCGAAATAATCGTTTCCGGGGGACGCGGATTGAAAGGTCCGGAAAACTGGGGAATGATAGAAGAAATGGCCGAAATTCTTGGAGCCGCAACTGCCTGTTCTAAACCGGTTAGCGATATGGGATGGAGACCTCACAGCGAACACGTAGGCCAAACCGGTAAGCCG
>DATISX010000131.1:0-22920 GCA_035468275.1 Salegentibacter sp. | reverse complement strand
GCTGATGCTGGCCGGGCTGGTCTATTTCATCAGTCTGAAGAAAAAACACTGGCTGAAAAGTCGGAAGTACTGGTTGCTATTTATCATCACGGCTCCGCTGGGCTTTATTGCTCTGGAAGCCGGTTGGGTAGTGACCGAAGTTGGACGACAGCCCTGGATCATCCACCAGGTGATGCGCACCGAAGACGCTGTAACCCCAATGCCGGGGATGAAATACAGCTTCTTCTTCTATCTGTTTTTATATATTATCCTGGGGATTACCGTAACCTGGCTGATGAACCGGCAAATGAAAGCCCTCAATAAAGAAGATTAATTATGTTGTATGTAGTGCTTTTTTTTCTGATGTTTTCGCTCCTGCTATACGTGCTGCTTGGCGGCGCCGATTTTGGGGCGGGGATCGTGGAACTATTTTCTTCCCGGAAGAACAGAAAACTTACCCGCGATACGATCTACCGGGTGATGGGACCCGTGTGGGAAGCCAATCATATCTGGCTTATCATTCTGCTGGTAATTCTGTGGGTGGGCTTTCCCGCATATTTCAATGTAATGATGATCTACCTCCATATCCCGCTGGTGCTGGTGCTGCTGGGAATTACCATCAGGGGAGTTGCTTTTGTTTTCCGGCATTACGATGCGGTGATAGACAGTTCTCAAATCTGGTATAACCGACTTTTTCGGATTGGGAGTTTAGTCACCCCGGTATTCCTGGGAATGTCTTTTGCCTCCCTGATAAGCGGAAAAATAATCATTACTGATGATTACACCAATTACGGTTTCTACGATCTGTTTATGGAACCCTGGCTGCATCTTTTCGGCTTGCTAATAGGATTATTCTATGCAGCCCTCTGTGCTTTTCTCGCTGCCAACTACCTGATAGCCGAGACCGAAGGCGATGCCAGGAAACTCTACAGGAAGAAATCGGCTTTGTACACGGTGGTGCTGGTAGTTCTGGGATTTATCCTGCTTGTTTACGGATATTTTGCAGACTTTAAGTTCATCGAAGATTTCCTTCATAATCCGGTTTCTTTGATCAGTGTTGCCGTTTCGGGCCTACTGCTGATTCCTTTATGGCGCAGTATAAGGAGTGGAAGCCGGATCTGGAGTCGATATCTGGCAGGTCTGCAGGTGGTATTGATTATGTTTGCCGCACTTATTGCTCATTTTCCTTATATTATCATCACTGCGGAAGAAGAGCTGAGTTTGCTCGAGAACCTCGCGCCCGAAGCTACTATTGATAACCTCGCGTTAATGTTGATGATAGGGGGTTTTGTGATCTTACCCGGATTATTTCATCTGATGAAAAGTTTTAATATGATAAAAATTCTGGATAAGTCTAAGCCATAAGGATCTAACAGAAATCAAAGAAAAAAACTATGAATACAGTCTCAAAAACACATTGGGAGAAAGTATACGAAAGCAAGAAATATGAAGAGGCGACCTGGTACCAGGAAAAGCCGGAGACCTCTCTGGAAATGATTGCAGCCATGGAACTTCCTGAGACTGCCGGGATAATAGACATTGGCGGAGGCGATTCTAATCTGGTGGATTATCTTATTCAGGGAGGATACCGGGATATTTCGGTGCTGGATATTTCAGAAAAAGCACTGGATCACGCCCGGGAACGCCTGGGAGAAAAGGCAAATCAGGTTAGCTGGATTGCTGCCGATGCGGCTTCTTTCGAACCGGACAAGAGATACCACCTCTGGCACGACCGCGCTGCTTTTCATTTTTTAACCGAAAAGCAACAGGTGGAAGGATATATCAGTAACCTGGAGCGTGCAGTAAAACGTGGGGGTTTTGTGGTGCTTGCCACTTTTTCGGAAAAAGGGCCTACCAAATGCAGTGGCAGGGAGATCAGGCAGTATTCAAAAGAGCAGCTGAGCGATCTTCTGAAAGAAAAATTTGAAACCCTGGAATGCAGAAATGTAGATCATATCACTCCTTCGGGAGGGAAACAAAACTTCACTTTTTGCAGTTTCAGAAAAAAATAGAAATTATGAAAGATTTTTGGAATGAACGTTATTCGGAAAAGGAGTATGTCTACGGAAAAAAGCCCAACAGCTATTTCCAGGAGAAGCTGGACGAATTAAGGCCCGGCAGGATCTTGCTACCAGCTGAAGGAGAAGGAAGAAACGCGGTTTATGCCGCCAGGATGGACTGGGAGGTCTCGGCTTTCGACATTAGTGAAGAAGGGAAAAATAAAGCAAGGAAACTCGCCAGGGAATATCAGGTGGAGCTTGACTACCAGGTTGGGGAGCTGGAAACAATGGATTATAAAAAGGAAGAATTTGATGCCATCGGACTCATCTTCGCACATTTTCCGAAGGAGATCAGGGAAAATTACTTTAAGGAATTTGATAAATATCTGCGGCCGGGAGGAGTGGTGATCTTTGAAGGCTTCAGTAGAGAACAGATAGAATATCAGAAAAAGAATCCTCAATCCGGCGGACCAAAAGATGCTGAGATGCTTTATACCAAAGAGGAGCTGGAAGTGGCCTTCAGAGGATATAAATTTGATGAATTTGAGGAAATGGAGATCGAACTGGAAGAAGGGGAGTACCACAAAGGCAAAGCCGCAGTGATAAGATTTCTGGCTCGAAAATCCTGAAAAATTCTGGTTAAATGTGTAACTTAGATAAGGATTAACCACTAAAATCAGATAAATATGAAAAATGCAATTTTAAAAAGCATGTTTGCCGGTTTGATCTTTATGTTTTTTGCCTGCGGGGAAACCGATACTGTAGAATCCGGAACCTACCAGGGAACCATTGATGAGGTAAATGCTGAAAAAACAGAGATTTACGTTAAAACCGATGACAACAAAACTTTGGAGCTTTATTTCACCGAGGAGACTTTGCTAAGCAGAGGAGGGACTGAAGTAGATTTTTCTGAACTTCAGAAAGGTCAGAAGGTTGAAGTTGAAGTAGAAAAGGTTGGAAAAAGATTAGACCCACTTACAGTAAAAATTCTGGAATAACCGATGAATGAGATCCCGGAATTCTGGCGGACGGAGGTGTTTCATCCTCTGTCCGTGCATTTTCCTGTAGCTTTACTTTTAGTAGCTACATTATTTAAAATTGTTTCACTGTGGAGCAGGCAAAAAGTCTGGCCACAGGCCGGAAGTATCCTTCTTGGACTGGGAGTCCTGGGAGCCTGGATTGCCATTTATACCGGGAACCAGGCCGATGGAATTGTTTCCCGCCAACTTTGTGATCCTACTGTTTTAAAGGAGCACGAAAACATGGCCTATATTACCGCCTGGATCTTCACTGCGGCGATCTCCCTGGACCTGGCTGTAACATACAGGCCGCTGTATTTCAAAAAACAACTTTTTAAATTATTGCTGTTACTGATGATGCTTACAGGATCGGTTTATCTGGGCCTTGTGGGACATTTAGGTGCCGAGCTGGTCTATCAGCAGGCTGCCGGAGTTTATACGCCTACCGAAGATTGTTTGGAGTATAATTAGCATCCCGACTTAGCTTGTCCTGAGCGGTAGCCGAAGGGCTGGTTTTGACAAAAATAAGATTAATAAAAAAGGGCTGTCTCAAGACAGCCCTTTAGGTTTTATATTTAGAAGTTCTTAGTGGATTTAATGAAACTCATAATCCGTTCCGGGAACAGTGGAGAAGGAGTAGGGACCTAAATCTTCTGCATAAGCTCTTTTATCCAGTTTAGGAGCTACCGGAGAGTTCTCCTTCAGGTATTCCTCAACTACATCGTGAATGTAGTAATCTTTAACCTCTACATCCTTAACATCCGGCATACGGCAAAGGTTATCCAGCGGATCTCCGGGCCTTACGCATGCAGAGATGGTGTAATATTGGTCATCTTTCATCTCTTCTCCTTTTACTGTAATCGATTTTATACGTTTTCCTCTTTCTGCGTTGCTAATGAAGTCAACTTCCATTCCAGAGAATCTTGAAAGCCAGCCTCCAAACCGTTCGGTGGCAACCTGTGCGAAGGCATTGTGCATTTCGCGTTCCAACCAGTCTTTAATCTGTTTTCCTGTAGCCTTCCCGGTTTTTACTTTTTCGTTTACCGGCAACAGGTTCCAAAGATTAGCACGGGTGATAGGTGCGGGTTTTCCCTCTTCGGGCACTATGGGGTTTCCAAAACGGAAACCATTGGAAATAGAGATATCGGCTCCGGTTTTCCATCTGGCGGCATCGGTAATCATATTATCCATTGGATTTTCCACGGTAAGATACCTGTAAATAGGAGTTTCGGTGTAACCAATTACGGTTTCCAGGTGTTCTTCATAGGGTTCTTTAGCCTTGGCCACCAATTCGGCTATCTGAGGATCGGCCGGGTATTTTTCCGGATCTACATCCAGGAGTTCGTATTCCTCTTTTACGATCTTTCCGTCTACGAAATACAGGTCCATTTTTCCAACAAAGGAACCAAAGGCTCCCGGCTCGGTCACTCTTGCATATTTTCCCTGAATTGGCTCACGGATTCGCTCATGGGTATCGTTTCCAAGTATGTAGTCTACTCCTTCAACCATAGGATTACTAGCCAGGTCTACCTGTTTGAAGATACCGATATGGGTTACCAGGAAAAGCGCGTCAACACCTTCTTCGTGTTTCACTTTCTGGATGAGGTCTTTTACACTATCGTCAATTCCGCTGAAACCGATGCCTTCACTAAAAATAGGATTCTGGCGAATGGGCACATCAGGATCGTTAATTCCAATAAATCCGAGTTTCACCCCGTCAATTTCCTTGATCCAGTAAGGAGGAAAAAGTTCTTTTCTCTCTTCATCATCGTGAAACATATTCTGCGCGATGATAGGCTTTTCAAAACCCTGCATCACTTTCATCATCACATCTTTCCCGTATACCACTTCCCAGTTTCCTGGGACGATAAGGTCAAAATCCATATTCTTAACGATATCAGGAAAAATAGCTCCTTCTGAAAGGGCGGCATATCCGCTTCCCTGGATAAGGTCTCCTCCGTCGATTATTACCGTATTGCCCGGGTTTTTGGCTTTTTCCTCTTTAAATAGGGTCTGGATATGGGCCAGGCCACCCCTGTCTTTAACGACGATGCTGTCGTCTTCCCAAAATAATTCCGGATGCGGGTCCAGCTGCCCGTGGATATCAGCAGTTTGCAAGAGGGTTATTTTTGTGGTGTCAATAGCTTTTTCTTCGTTGTTATCGCCATTGGAACCGGAAATACTGTTGCAGGAAGTAAGAAGCCCCATGCTTATTATCCCTATTCCGAATAGCGTTGTACTTAACTTAAATGTCATTGTATAATTTTTAGTGATTGTCTTAATTATTACAGTCCTAGGCTATAGAAGCCTTTTTTCTGAAGTTGCAGGTTGTGGAGGATTCCGTTTTCTACTACGGTCATTTCCTTAGGGATCTCGTTTCGATCTACTTCGAATTTATTCAAAGAGAAGCCACAGGCAACTAGTTCTACTCCCAATTTACCGGCTTGCTCTACGAAAGGAGCTATCTTGGATTCATTGGTAAGCTGTGAAATATCCTTTCCACATATGATTACCTGGAACTCTCCAAATTGCTCGCCATCTTCTTTAGCAAGGGCCTCGGCGGTGAGAAGGATAGGTTTCAACTGGTCTACTTTCTTAGTAAGTACCACATAGTTCTTATCATGATTGTGGTTTGGTTGTTCCTGTGCAGATACCTGCGCGCTGAATAATACAAGGAACATTGCGAAACTGCTTAATAATATAGTCTTCATTTTGTTATTGAATTTAATACGCTTTTGCGTGTGGTTATTATAATTTTTCGGTTTTACTGAAATCGTTAAATATGAAAAATATGAGTCCGCCCATAATGGCGATATTCTTAAAAAGTGGCCCCAGGGTATTGATCTGTCCTACTTGCACGGTTAGTGTGATAGGTAAAAGAACAAGGGCCAGGATAATCGCTGCGTAGCGGGTTTTAAAACCGATTAGCAGCGCAAAGCCTGCAATTAACATGGTCACTCCTGAAAGGATCACCAGGAGTTCAGGATTTCCAAAAAAATAAGCTATCCCTTTAAAACTGGCCTGATCCATTTTTTTTACGGTTCCCTCTATATTCAAAAGGTGATTAAAACTTGCTACCAGGAAAATACCACTGAGTAATACCCTGAATATCTGGACCGATCTCCGGTTCACTAATATTTTAGTTGTCATTCTCTATTAAAGTTATGAAAGTTATTTTATTATTTACCCATCAGAAATGTTATTCTGCGGGAATTGGAATAAGCTTATGCGATCAGAACTTTTGGTGGGGGATAGAATTTATCGGGATAGGCTGAAATCACCGGAGTGTTCCGGTAATCGATATGTTGAAAATTAGGCTCAGATTGGGATTCGGGCCATTTATTTTCAGAAAAATGAAAAGGAGAATTACAAAAAGCATCGGTATTTAGCACAAGCACATTTGATGCCTGCTCTAGATCGTCCGGTATGTTTTCTTCAGAAGAATTCAGCGGATTATTTTCACAGAAGCTATTCACCCAGGCGATATTTTCGGTCTCCAGGATACTGCCAAGGAACTTGGAATCCAGCATCAGGAATTTTCCCAGAAAGATCAGGGTAAAGAAAACGGCTATGTAGGGTTTAATTTTCATCAATTAGCTGCCAAATATAAACTATGAGTTCGAGACATGATGTGACTAATGTTACATAGCCCTGTAACCCTTGTTACTGATTTCGGGTTTTATTTTTGCTTCTTTCGCAGGCCCATTCCAGAAAAGCATAGTACATATGAATTACTTAAAATGGCCTCTGGCCCTGATTTTATTATTTTCGAACTTATCACTTCACTCCCAGGAGGAGCATCATGATGAATCTGAAGAACCTGAACATTTAAGAGATATATTCAGGGAGTCCCATCTGCATGGACATATCAGGAATTACTTTATGAATACTATGAACCGTGGCGACCTCAAGGATTATTATACCAATGCTACCGGGGGAGCGGTGGGTTTTACTACCGGAAACTATAAAGGTTTTGAGGCAGGGGTAAAAGGTATCTTTACCTATAAAACATTCGGGAATGACCTGGGGATGGAAGATCCTATTACGGGAAAAAATGCCAGGTACGAATATGAACTCTATGATGTACTCAATAAAGGGAATTTTAAGGACCTGGACCGGTTGGAAGAATTGTTTATCCGTTATAGGTATGGGAATTCTTATATCACCTACGGAAAAATAGAAACTGAGTACACGCCCTTGCTGAATCACAGCGATGGGCGTATGAAACCTTTTGCTCATCGCGGGGCCTGGGCACATCTTAATTTCGGAAGACCGCATCAGTTCAACCTGGGGTGGCTAAACGGGATGTCTCCCCGGGCAACCACCGAGTGGTTCGATTTTGAGGAAGGGCTGGGACTTTTTTACAACGGCTTTCAACCTGACGGGCAGGAAGCTCACTACCATGAACATTACAAGTCTTCCGGCATGGGAATTTTCAATTACAGATACCGAAGAGATAATTTTACTTTTAAGGTATACGATTATTACATGGATAAGGTAATGAATACCTTATGGACGCAGGTAGACTATGAGTTTAAGGATTTTAACCTTGGAATTCAGTATGTCTACCAGTCGCCGTTTTCTTATAACGAGGAGCTGGCCTATGAAAACCGCTATGTGCAACCTGATGAGAACGGGCAGGTACTCAGTTCGCAGCTAAGCTGGCAGGAATCCCGATTAAGACTTGCCCTGGGATATACCCATGCTTTTGATTCCGGTAGGTTTTTATTTCCGAAGGAACTGGGAAGAGATCATTTCTTTACTTCCATTTCACGCTCCCGCCTGGAAGGAATGGGAGATGTTGACGTAGTTGCTTTAAAAGGAGAATATGCTTTTTTAAAGCCCAATCTTCATTTTGGCGTGGAGATGCAGCAGATAATGGGGGCCGAACCGGGTGATTATCAATTCAACAAATATAATGTTGATGAATCCTTCCAGGTGAATACACACCTCCGTTATAATGCGGGAGGATTTTTTGACGGTTTAAGCTTTGACCTGCTTTGGGTATACAGGGAAAACCGCAACCACCAGGATGCAGAAAGTATCTTTAATAAAAGTAACTTCAATCAGATCAATTTCGTTACGAATTTCTATTTTTAGTCAAAAGATTCTAAATGGAAAATGTAAAACTTGGACTTAAGGAAAACTGGAAGCAATTCAGTTTACTGGTGCTGGTAAATGCCTTTGTAGGAGGAATGGTCGGTCTGGAACGCAGTATACTGCCTGAGATCGCCGAAAAGGAGTTCGGGATCGCCGCTACATCTGCCATTTTATCATTTATTGTTGTTTTCGGAATTGTAAAAGCCATCTCCAATTATTACGCCGGGGCTCTTGCCAATAAATTCGGCCGGAAGAGGCTGCTGGTATTAGGGTGGATCTTCGCTATCCCTATTCCGTTCATCCTGATCTACGCTGAAAACTGGAACTGGATTATCGCGGCCAATGTTCTGCTGGGGATCAACCAGGGACTGGCATGGTCCAGTACAGTAGTAATGAAAATAGACCTGGTAGGAGAGAAGCAAAGAGGTTTTGCGATGGGACTGAATGAGTTCGCCGGTTATTTCGCAGTTGCTGTGGTAGCTTTTCTAACCGGCTGGATAGCTTCTGAATATGGACTTAGACCTTATCCGTTTTACCTGGGCATCGGCCTGATGTTATTGGGGCTTTTCTTCAGTATCTTTTTTATAAAAGATACCCGGCATCACGTAGCTAAAGAAGAAAATACCAGCGAGGTATCCCGACTGAAAAACATTTTTAAAGAAACCACCTGGACTCACAAAAACCTTGGTTCTGTCAGTCAGGCGGGGCTTATAAATAACCTAAACGACGGGATGGCATGGGGACTCTTTCCAATTCTTTTATCGCATAAGGGTTTTAACCTGGAACAGATAGGGATAGTGACCGCCCTCTATCCTGCAGTATGGGGAATCGGTCAATTGTTCACCGGAAGAATGGCCGATATATACAGTAAAAAGGATATGCTTTTCATCGGGATGTTCCTGCAGGCTGTTGTCCTTATAATGCTGGTGTGGGCAGAGACCATGACACATTATGTGGTGCTTTCATCGCTTTTGGGTTGGGGTACGGCTATGGTATATCCAACCTTTCTGGCTACAATTGCCGAGAATACCCATCCTCAGGACAGGGCAAAAAGCATCGGGGTATTCAGGTTATGGCGTGATCTGGGTTATGCTATTGGAGCCATACTTACGGGCATAATCGCCGACCTGATAAGTAGTGAAGCCGCTATCATGCTGATAGGAATCCTTACGCTTATTTCTGCCGGAATCATTTTATTCCGAATGGATTACCGGGATAAGGATGCAAGAAAGATCCTTGGTTGGTTCAATGGTTAAATTGAGGTTAATTTTTCCGGGAGCTAAAGTCGGGGTCTTGAGAACATTGATTTATTTCGTAACTTACAGTAAGTCAGTGATTGTAACAAAAGTTACTGCTTCGGCACTATGATTTGTATATTTTTGCCACTGAAATTTAAAAATCAGGTTGGAGAAGTACCTAAACATTATTCAGAATTCTTTCACAGGATATTTTAATTACCTGGTAGAGGAAATAAGCAATCCGGGCTGGACGAATTATTTTTACTGGCTCTTGTTGCTATCTTTGGTAGTTTGGGTACTGGAGATTTTTATTCCCTGGAGGAAAAATCAGAAGGTTTTTCGGAAAGGTTTCTGGCTTGATACGTTCTATATATTATTTAATTTTTTCCTGTTTTCCCTGGTGGGTTACAATGCGATCTCGAATGTTGCGGTAGAATTATTTAACGATTTTCTGGCGCTCTTCGGAATAAGCAATATTGTTGCCATTGAGGTACAGAGTTTTCCGGTTTGGGCGCAATTGGTAATTATGTTCATAGTCGCTGATTTTATTCAGTGGAATGTTCACCGGCAATTGCATAAGCGCTCCTGGTTGTGGGAATTCCATAAGATTCATCACAGCGTTAAGGAAATGGGTTTTGCGGCACAGTTCAGGTTTCATTTTATGGAGACCATCGTATATAAAACTGTGCAGTATATCCCGTTGGCGATGATAGGTTTTGGAATACAGGAATTCTTTGTAGTTCATATGTTCGCCGTTTTGGTAGGACATCTCAACCATGCGAATGTGGGCTGGAGCTATGGGTTTTTGGGATATATTTTTAACAATCCAAAAATGCACATCTGGCATCATTCAAAAGAAATGCCGGAGGCACATCCCCACGGAATGAATTTTGGGCTTAGTCTGAGCATTTGGGATTATTTGTTCGGGACGGCTTATATTCCGCAGGAAGGAAGAGATATAGAACTTGGTTTTGAAGGAGACGATGATTTCCCTGAGGGATTTAAAGATCAGATGCTCTTTCCATTTAAAAAAAAATAAAACAATCACTAAATAATAATTAAAAACGAGTAAGATGAAAATAAAACAGTTTAAAGACGAACCTTTAGCGCATTATTCCTACGCCTTAGTAAGCAACGGTGAAATGGCTTTGGTAGACCCAAGCCGAAATCCATTGCCTTATTATAAGTATGCTGAAGAAAATAATGCAAAGATCGTAGCGGTTTTTGAAACTCACCCTCACGCTGATTTTGTGAGTAGTCACCTGCAAATTCATGAAGAAACCGGAGCTACTATTTACATTAGCGAAATGGTAGGGGTAAGTTATCCGCATACCGGGTTCGAAGAGGGGCAGAGCGTAAAAATTGGAGGTGCGACTGTTAAGGCACTGCACACTCCGGGTCACTCTCCAGACGGGTTGACCTATATCGCTGAAGAAAATGGCGAAACTGTTATGTTTAGCGGGGATACCCTTTTCATCGGAAACGTTGGTCGACCAGACCTTCGTGAGAAAGCGGGTAATATGAAAGCCAAGCGGGTAGAACTAGCGAAGGCTATGTATAAAACCATGCAAACTAAGTTCAATGATCTCCCGGACGATACCATTGTATATCCTGCTCACGGTGCCGGTTCACTTTGTGGAAAAAACATGAGTGATGCTTCTTCAAGCACACTAGGGAACGAGCGCCAGGGGAACTGGGCTTTCCGCGACCAGACTGAAGAAGAGTTCGTGGAAGAGATCCTTAAAGATCAGCCTTTCATTCCCGCTTACTTCGGATTTAACGTAGATGTTAACCGAAAAGGCGCAATGAACGTTCAAAAAGCAAAATACAGCGTACCTGTTAGACTACTTGTAGAAAGTCTGGATGACGATGCGGTAGTAGTAGACAGCCGTGGCCGCGAGGACTACAGAAAAGGTCACCTTCCACATAGCATCAACATTATGGGAGTAACTGAGGAAGATAAACTGGAGACCTGGTTAGGTGCCATTATCGCTCCTGAAGAGCCTTTCTATATGGTTGTTGAGAGTATAGACGATATGGAAGATACTTTGGAAAGAATCGCTAAAATCGGTTATGAGCAGCAAATGAAAGGTATTGTAAGCCTTTCTGAAAAAGTTTCTCTTACCACTGATGCTTTCGATCACGAAGACTTCAAGCAAAATAGAGAAAAGTATACTGTAGTAGATGTACGTAATGAAGCTGAAGTTCAAACCGACGGTAAATTAATTGAAGGTTCTCTGAACATTCCTTTGAATGAACTAAGAAACAGAGCCAATGAAGTGCCAACCGATAAACCGGTAGTGGTACACTGTGCCGGAGGATTCAGATCTGCAGCAGGTAGCAGTATTCTTGAAAGTAAGCTTGAGGATGCTAAAATTTACGATTTCAGCGAAGCTATCGAGGAATATAAAACACAAACTGCCGAGTAATTTCGGATAGGTTGTAAAGCAAAAAGGCTGTCTGAATAATTTCAGGCAGCCTTTTTCATTTTTAATACTATGGCTTAATCATCTTCTTCCAGCAGCTGGCCATTAGTATCAAATTCCAGCTCGGTACCATCGGCTAATTTTACTTCGTGCCCGTCACCTTCCTTTTTATACTTTATCACTTTCACATCTTTATGATTGGTATTAATGTAAGTAGCGATCTGTTCGGGAAGGGCTTCAGGCCAGAAACCTTTCTTGCTTTTAATACTGGTGGGGTGACCTTCAACATCGAATTCGATCTCACTTCCGTCAGACATTTTTACCTCGTACGCATCCTCCTGGTCGTCAAGATCTACATGCATATCCATAATACTTTCATTGGAAAAATGCTCAGATAGCCATGCAGAAATCTCGCCAGAGACCTGCTCCTCTGTTTGGCTAATTCCTGCAGCCATAGCAAAGATGGTTAGGGCCGCTGTTAATATTAAATTCTTCATAATCTATAAGTTTAAGGTTCCCTCTAAGTTAAGTTGATCCTGGCAGCCCCTGAATTAATGTTTTGTGAATTCACGCTTTCTTAACAGTTAGGGTTTAGACCTTCTGAATCTATGTTTAAAAAGCTGTAGAGTTTTTCTATATTTACATCACAAGCTTTAAGAAACCCATATATATGAAAAAGAAATACAGGGTAAAGGTGAACGAGTCTTTTGACTTCGAATTTACCCAGGAAGAGATCAATGCTTTGGATACCCAGAAAGTGACCCCTGATAATTATCATGTACTCCGCGAAAACCGAAGTTTTAAAGCAGGAATTTCCGAAGCCGATTTTCTTAACAGGCAGTATAGTGTAAAGATAAATTCCAATAACTATCTGGTGAAGATCTCCAATGAACTGGATCAGCTAATTGAAGAGATGGGGCTTTCCCTGAGTTCTGTACTAAAGGTGAATGATATCAAGGCTCCTATGCCGGGGCTAATTCTTGATGTGATGGTTGAGGTAGGCGCTGAGGTTAAAGAAGGAGATTATCTGCTAGTCCTGGAAGCAATGAAAATGGAAAACACTCTCACCGCTCCCCGGGATGGGGTGGTGAAAGCTATTTCAGTTGAGAAAGGCCAGGGTGTGGAGAAAAATCAGTTGCTTATTGAAATGGAATAAAATTCCGTTAAGTAGAAATTTAAAAATCGTTTTGAATAAAATATAGATGAAGAAAATATTAGTAGCCAATCGAGGTGAGATCGCGTTAAGGGTAATGAAAACCATTCAGAAAATGGGGATCAAGAGTGTTGCTGTCTATTCTGAAGCCGACAGGAACGCGCCCCACGTAAAGTTTGCCGATGAAGCGGTATGTATAGGAAAAGCTGCTTCTAGCGAATCTTATTTAAAGGGTGATAAAATAATTGAAGTGGCAAAAGAACTAGGCGTAGACGGAATCCATCCCGGTTATGGCTTCCTTAGTGAAAATGCAGAATTTGCTGAAGCAGTGGAAAAAGCTGGAATCACATGGATTGGTCCTGGTTCTAAAGCTATCCGGATAATGGGAAGCAAGCTCGCCGCTAAGGATGCCGTGAAAGATTATGACATTCCTATGGTACCCGGAATAGACGAGGCCATCACCGATGTCGGAAAAGCGAAAAAAATAGCAGGTAAAATTGGATATCCTATTCTTATAAAAGCCTCTGCCGGTGGTGGAGGAAAAGGTATGCGAATCGTGGAAAAGGAAAAAGACCTCGAAGATCAGATGAAGCGAGCTATCAGTGAAGCCGAGTCGGCTTTTGGGGATGGTTCGGTTTTTATTGAGAAATACGTGAGTTCCCCCCGGCATATTGAAATTCAGGTTTTGGCAGATACGCACGGAAATATTATTCACTTATTCGAAAGGGAATGCAGCATTCAACGCCGGCATCAAAAAGTAGTGGAGGAAGCGCCTTCAGTGGTTTTAGATTCCAAGATCAGGAAACAGATGGGAAAAGCCGCAGTAAAAGTGGCCAGAGCCTGTGATTATGTCGGAGCCGGGACGGTAGAATTTCTTTTTGATGAAAAGGAGAACTTTTATTTCCTGGAAATGAACACCCGCCTTCAGGTAGAACATCCCGTGACCGAACTCATCACCGGGATAGACCTGGTAGAAGAACAAATAAGGATCGCCAGGGGGAAGAAAATTAACTTCCATCAGGAAGATCTAAGCATAAGGGGCCATGCCATGGAACTCAGAGTGTATGCCGAAGACCCCATGGATGATTTTATGCCCAGCGTAGGGAAGCTCGAAAGATACCGTATGCCTTCAGGCCCCGGGATAAGGGTAGACAATGGTTTTGAAGAAGGGATGGAAGTGCCCATCTATTACGATCCTATGTTGAGTAAACTCATCACTTACGGAAAAACCAGGGAAGAGGCGATTCAGCTTATGCTTAAGGCCATAAGTGAATATGAAGTTAAAGGAGTGAGTACCACTTTGCCGTTCGGGAAATTTGTATTTGAGCATGAAGCATTCCGTAGCGGAAACTTCGACACTCATTTTGTGAAAAATTATTATTCAGCAGAAAAGCTGCAGAAAGACATAAAAGAAGAAGCCAGATTGGCTGCATTACTTGCTTTGAAACAGTATATCTCAGATAAAAAACAATTGCGGTTACCGCTAACCTAAACCTTCAGGTATGACGTGTAACCGCTTATGCTTTAGTTCTTTCTAAAGAATTTAGCCTCATAGGTACTGCTGTTTCCAACATTATCGGTCACAATAAGTTTAAAATCATTTTCGCTGTCGGTCACCATCCCATCGTCGAAATTATGGGTTAGGGTGTTGTTTTTATATTCATACTCCATCAGGATGAATTTACCGTTAACCGTTGCCCGATAGCTTTTAATTCCGGAGAGATCATCAGAAATCTTTACACGGAGGTCTTTGTTAGAGGAGATCCACTGGCCGTTATTGAAATTCAAAGGAGTAATTTTTGGAGGGGTAATATCGGAGGCAAGGGTATATTCCCCGAAGCTTCTGATGCCTGCAGTGAAGCGATCTCCTTTTTTATAAGTTGAGGTATAGTAAGGCCTGCCTCCATAGCCCAAACGCGCTATAAAAAGTTTCTCCCGGTCTTCCGGACTGTATTTGCTCACATCAAATCCAAGGGTGATATTTTTATGGATAGGTGTCTCATCGGTGTGAAAGTCTATTGTATCCCCTTTAAATTCTACGTCCAGGTAGGTGTCTTCATAAAGACTTCCTGAAGGGAGGTAAAAGTCTATTCCGTTTTCCTCAGCTGCAAAAGCCTGACTGGCATTCACAAAATAATCGGTTTTGTTTATTTTTTTAGGCTGAATCTCCCCGCTATTACGTCCGCGAATAGAAACTCTAATTAACCTTTCGTTTCCGGAGTAATCGGTGACCTTGATAGTGTAGTTATAATCCAGGCTATCCTGGATATTCAGTTTACCTTCTGAAACGACTTTGTTATACAAACTAAGCGGATTTCCGGGTTCCACATAAAGTTTCTTGACCCTGCTTTTGTGGTTGCTGTAGTATTCGTAATCGATGAGTTGGTTGAGGTGCCTGGTTTCTGCAAAGGAAAATCGGTTAAACTCAAGGGAGAAGATTTCATCTCCATTTACCGCAGTCTCAACCTTATAAACCCCGTTCTTGTTAGGAGCCATATCCTGTTGGTCTACCGTGGAAACACCGAAGCCAATATTTCCGCAGGCATCGATCTTTTCGGTGGTATAGCTGCCATCCTGCAGGGGGATGAGCCGTATTCTTTGTCTTTCAGCAGAATTGTTCACGTGAGAATCGTCATCCAAAGGATAGGCAAAAAGGGAATTGATAATCGGGGGCTTGGTATCCCTGATTTCATAACCAAAAAGCTTAGGGTTCATGGGACGTTGGCTTCCATCCCTTATTTCGTAGTGGAGGTGAGGACCCCCGCTTCCGCCGGTGTTTCCGCTAAGGGCAATCAGCTCATTTTGAGAAACCTTAAGTTCCCCCGCTTCAGGGAAAAGTTCAATCTCATAGGTTTCGTTCGCATACTGTCGTTTTTTCACATAGGCTTCAATTTCAGGAGAAAATTTCTGTAGATGGCCATAGACAGTGGTGTAGCCGTTAGGATGCTGCACATATATAGCTTTTCCGTAGCCATAATGCTGAATATTTATGCGGCTCACAAAACCTTCGGCCGTTGCAAGCACATTCAAACCCTGGCGTTGCTGGGTTTTAATATCCAGTCCGCTGTGAAAATGATTGGAGCGTAACTCTCCAAAAGTTCCTGAGAGCACGAGAGGAACATCCAGGGGAGAGGTGAAGTAATCCTCTGGTACACTGGGTTGGGCATAAAGATTAATGCCTGCTAAAAGAAAGCTTAGAATGGTGATAATTTTCATAAGAATGGTTTAAGGATAGCAATTTTCCGTTGGTAAATTTAATCAAACTTTATGCAAATAATAAAGGCTTAAGCCTTAGAATCTTAGCTGTAATAATGCATAAAATAGAAAATAGCGATAAAAAGTATTGGGATATTTCAAAGCGTATGTTAACTTTGTGGAAATAAGCATCAGATTGAGCTTTTATGAGTGAATTGACGGAAATAGTTGATAATCTTGAAAATAGAATCAGCAAGTTGCTTCATAAGTATGAGGCTTTAAGGCAAAACTTGGTTTCCCTTCAGGATGAAACGGCAACGCTAACTTCTGAAAATACCCGTCTAAAAGAAGAACTTGAAAATTCTGAAGGACGAATTCAATCGCTAAAAGCCGCCAACGCGATGCTGGGCAGTAAAGATTACAAGACAGAAACAAAGCTCAAAATAAACAGCTTGATAAGAGAAATTGACCAATGTATTGTTCAATTATCTGAATAAGGAAGCTTCATGGATAAATTAAGAATAAAGATTTCTATTGCAGACAGGGTTTACCCTTTGACCATTGAGCCGCACCAGGAGGAAGGCTTAAGGAAGGCTGCAAAAAAGATCGAAGCCATGATAAAGCAATTTGAGCAGAGTTATGCCGTTAGGGACAAGCAGGATGTACTGGCCATGTGTGCCTTGCAGTTTGCAGCCCAAACCGAGCAAAAAGATATAGAAGCCGAGGGAGATATGCAGGAAGCAGAAGAAAAGTTAAGGTCACTTAACGAACTCTTGCAACAACACCTGGCATCTTAAAAAGTTCTTTAAATAAAATAAGGTTACTGCCTGTATTAGTGATTTTTGAGAAACTCAACACGAATTCTTTGAGAAGGGTGAGTTTAAGTTGTAAAAGCGTGCCGTATCCCTCGGGAAAGCGGATTCTTGAGCAGCTTGTTAGCCCTAAACCTGATTTTAAAGAGTTTACTTCAAACCAATACTAATACAGGCTTTTTTTTTATATAAATAATCAACATGGAAATCACTACTATAATTATAGGTTTAGTCGTAGGTATAGCAATAGGCTATGCCATCGCCAAATTACTGGAACGCAAGCAAGCCTCCCGTACAATTAGAAACGCCAAGAAATCGGCTGCAAATATCCTTAAGGAGGCAAAGTCTGAAGGAGAGAGTATTAAAAAGGATAAGATCCTGCAGGCTAAGGAGAAGTTCATAGAACTAAAGACCGAACACGAAAAGGTTATTCTGAGTCGGGATAAAAAGATCAATGAGACTGAAAAGCGGGCGCGAGATAAAGAATCACAGGTCTCCAACGAGCTTGCCAAAAACAAAAAACTAAATAAGGAGCTTGAAGATAAGCTCCAGGACTATACTTTCCGTACCGAATACCTGGAGAAAAAACAGGAAGAGATAGACAAGCTTCATAACAGCCAGATACAGCAATTGGAGGTTATTTCAGGGCTTTCAGCCGATGATGCAAAATCTCAGCTTACAGAAACTTTAAAAGATACTGCTAAAGCTGATGCAATGGCTATGATACAGGATACTGTAGAAGAAGCAAAACTTACCGCACAGCAGGAAGCGAAAAAAATCATTATTACCACCATACAGCGTATTGGAACCGAAGAAGCCGTTGAGAACTGCGTTTCGGTATTCAACCTGGAAAGCGATGATGTTAAAGGAAGAATTATTGGTAGAGAAGGCCGTAATATTCGTGCCCTGGAAGCGGCTACCGGAGTAGAGATAATTGTAGATGATACTCCTGAAGCAATTATTCTTTCTTGTTTTGATTCAGTAAGAAGAGAGGTCGCCAGACTTTCACTTCATAAGCTGGTAACTGATGGTCGTATTCACCCTGCCCGAATTGAGGAGATCGTGAAGAAAACCAGAAAGCAAATTGATGAAGAAATAATAGATATAGGTAAGCGTACCGTTATTGATCTGGGAATACATGGGCTTCATCCTGAGCTTATAAAAACAGTAGGAAGAATGAAATATCGTTCCTCTTATGGTCAAAACTTATTACAACACTCACGAGAAGTTGCTAAACTCTGCGGAGTTATGGCTGCCGAGCTCGGACTAAATACCAAGCTTGCCAAGCGTGCAGGGTTATTGCATGATATCGGGAAGGTGCCGGATACAGAAACCGAAGTACCTCACGCAATCCTTGGAATGCAATGGGCAGAGAAATACGGGGAGAAACCTGAAGTTTGTAATGCCATTGGAGCTCACCATGATGAGATAGAAATGAACTCTTTATTATCGCCTATCATTCAGGTATGTGATGCAATAAGCGGGGCCAGACCAGGCGCAAGACGTCAGGTGCTTGATTCCTATATTCAGCGTTTAAAAGACCTTGAGGATATCGCCTTTGGATTCCCCGGCGTTAAGAAAGCTTACGCCATCCAGGCAGGAAGAGAATTACGTGTTATTGTAGAAAGTGAAAAGGTTACCGATGAAAAAGCATCTAACCTTTCCTTTGAGATCTCTCAAAAGATCCAAACCGATATGACCTATCCAGGCCAGGTTAAAATAACCGTGATAAGAGAAACACGCGCGGTGAATATCGCAAAGTAAAAATTATAGCCTTAGATAAAAAAGCCCTGCAATCGCAGGGCTTTTGTGTTTATACGAAACGATGAATCAAGCTTTATAATCGTCATCGTCGAAAATATTCTCATAGGAATTTCCTTTTGTCACAAAGAATTCCCCCGTTACATACCTGAAATGCCTGTCCAGAGCTGCGATCTCATTTAGATCATTTTCGTCAAGGTTTACTCCCATACTTTGAAGATTTTCAATAATTCGATTTTCATTCGTAGACTTGGGAATTACGGCAGTACCTCTTAATACGCTCCATTTAATAAGAACCTGTCCCGGGCTGGCTCCGTGCTTTTTAGCGATCTTTTGAATCACTTTATTTTCGAGTAGGGAGGGCTCGTTTGGAGCTTTCATTGCGTCAATACGGTCGCCGCTGCCTAAAGGAGAGTATGCCGTAATATGAATATTGTGCTTACTACAAAACTCGAGCAAATCATCCTGTTGAAGATAGGGATGCAGTTCCACCTGGTTCATTTCAGGGATTTCCTCTGTCTCTTCCATTAATTCCTCTAACTTCATCGAACTGAAATTGGAAACTCCAATATGTTTTACCAAGCCCTGTTTTTTCGCCTCGATCATCATCTCCCAGGTTTCTATGATAGGAGCCTCTTCAAGGCTTAGGTAATCGTCATCTTTCTCCGGAAAGCCTACGCCCTTTTTAAAGGCTACCGGCCAATGAATAAGATAAAGGTCCAGATAATCTAATTGCAGATCTTTTAAGGTCTTCTTTAGGGCGGGAATCACATCTTCTTGCTTATGTGAATCGTTCCAGAGTTTGGAGGTAATCCAAACCTCCTCGCGCTTGATTTTTCCTTCTGAAAATACTTCAATAAGGGCTTTACCAATTTCAGCCTCATTGCCATAAACTGCAGCACAATCAATATGCCTGTATGAGTTATTAAGGGCGATCTTTACGGCAGCGCCAACCTCGCCTTTTCCCGATTTCCAGGTACCCAAACCTATGGCGGGCATTTCGTCGTTATTTTTGAACTTTAGTGTTCTCATATTATCAAATATTATTTTCTTATAAGTTGCCTTAATTTAGTGATAATCCCCAAGAAAAACCTCTGTTTTAAAGGCTTTAGCAGAAGTTTAGTATTCAGGCGCGTGGGTGGAATTGCTCGATCACCTCTCGCAGGTGTTTTCGATCTATATGCATATAGACTTCGGTGGTGGTGATGCTTTCGTGCCCAAGCATTTGCTGAATGGCTCGTAGGTCGGCGCCGTTTTCCAACAAGTGAGTAGCAAAGGAATGCCTGAAAGTGTGCGGACTTATCTTCTTATTGATTCCCGCATGTTCGGTCAACCGGCGAACAATGGTAAAGATCATAGCCCGGGTGAGTTTATTTCCTCTTCGGTTTAAAAAGAGGGTATCGGTTGCTTCTTTCTTTACCGGTAAGTGTGGCCTGATCTCATTGTGGTAGATATTTATAAATTTCTGAGTGTAGGGAGAAACCGGTACAAAGCGTTGCTTGTTTCCTTTCCCTGTCACTTTTATAAAACCTTCTTCAAAAAACAGATCAGAAATCTGGAGGTTTACCAGTTCCGAAACTCGAAGGCCACAACCGTACAGGGTTTCAAGGATGGCACGGTTTCTTTCGCCTTCAGCTTTTCCCAGATCTATGGCTGAGATTAATCTGTCTATTTCTTCCGTAGAAATCACATCGGGAAGTTTACGGCCTGTTTTGGGCGCTTCTATTAAATCCAGCGGGTTTCCTTTTCTGTAATCCTCAAAAACCAGATAATTAAAAAATCCCCGGAGCCCGGAGATAAGTCGGGCCCGGGAACGTGGATTTAGACTTTTAGCGATTTCATAGATGAATTGCTGAATAACTTCTTCAGTAATATGAACTGGAGAGAGCTTTATACTATTAACGTCTAAAAAGTTGATGAGCTTATGGACATCCAGACTGTAATTCTGAATGGAATTTTCTGAGAGTCCGCGCTCTAGGCGTAAATAATGGCAGTAATCTTCAAGGGCGCGGGTCCATTTCATGTGTTAAAGATAAAAACATTCACTTGAATAGCTTAATAATACTTTATGCTTACATAACATTTTATTAAGAAGATGCCTCCTACATTTGCCCTTGTAACTAAAAATAGAAAGTAATGAAAAAATCAGTTTTAATTGCAGTATTGGCCGTGTTTGGTTTAACATCAACCGCCTCTGCACAGGAATTTGTATATTTTGGAGTTAAAGGTGGGGTTAACTTTTCCAACATGACCTCTGATGGTTTTGAGGATGAGAACAGTCGAACCGGATTCCATTTAGGTTTGCTTTCAGAAATCCCACTGGGAGATCGCTTTTCCCTTCAGCCTGAGGTGCTTTATTCTACCCAGGGAACAGAAGCTGTTAGCAACAGGTACGGGCAAGGAGAATATCAATTAGACTACATTCATGTACCGGTACTTGCAAAAGTTTATTTAATTGAAGGTTTGTCTCTTGAAGCCGGTCCTTCTTTTAATTTTCTGGTAGAAGAGGAATATGAGTTTGATTCGTCTCTTGGTGAAGTTGAATTTGATACCGAAGCAGGTAGTACTTTTGAATTTGGTGGCGCTATTGGTGCTTCCTATAAATTCAATAACGGATTTTTCGCCTCTGGTCGTTATACCCACGGTTTCACTGATGCATTTGACAGTGACAACTGGGATGAGGATGCCGTAAACAATAACGGATTCCAATTAGGCGTTGGCTTAATGTTTTAATCAGCTTATATCAAACACCTATGAAAAGCTGGAAAGCGGGAGAGAGATCTTCCGCTTTTTTTATGGAATAATATCTACTACGGGTTTTTATGTAATATTGAACTGAATATCAGTTGTTTGTATTTAAAACATTAATTTAACTCCTTAAACCATAAAACAAGATATGATGAAAAAATTACTCTTATTTAGCGCATTGGTTCTCCTTGGTTTTAATCAAACACAAGCCCAGGGAGATCTCAAATTAGGAATCAACGGAGGTTTGCCGGTAGGTGATGCCGAAGATTTCTCGAACTTTCAATTGGGAGCTGATGTAGCTTACCTCTTTGGGGTGATGGATGTATTAGAAGTTGGTCCGATGATTGGCTACTCCAGGTTCTTTGTAGAAGATATAGAAACCAGTTTTGGGAATGTGGATATGGACGATGTTAGTTTTCTTCCAATTGCTGCTTCAGGAAGGCTGGGACTAGGTATCGCATTTGCTGGTTTGGATCTGGGGTATGCGGTTAGCCTGATGGAAGATGGCGAAGGTGGATTTTATTACAGACCGAAAATTGGTGTTGGTTTAGGAATGATCAATATTATCGGGTCGTATCAGGGAATAAGCAATAATGGGGAAAATCTTTCTTCAGTAAATGTGGGATTGGAATTCAGTTTGTAATTTTTTTATGCGCAGCAGAAAATCCTAAATAGTAAATGGATTTTTTCGTTAATTGTAGGTGTCAAACCTTCAATCATCTATGTTTAAAAAACCTTTACTGATATTGCTTGCTTTGGTTTCTTATCAAAATTCCATAAGCCAGGCGTTTAAAACTCCGGGTGTGGATTTATCTGTCCAGGCCGGGTACATAGTCATCGATCCCTCCTATTCCATGTTTTATCCTGAAATAGGCAGTGAATTCATTAGCGGTGATGCCGGCTTGTTTATAGGAGTTAATTATGATTTTTGGTTAAACCGGGACCTGAAGGTAAAACCGGAGGTTAGTTTTATAAGCAATAAAGAGACGGTACATTACCGCGTTGCCGGGTTGGTGGAATATAATTTTCTTTCAACCGGCTTATATGGAATTGCAGGTCCTCAGGTGAATATTCTAAGCGGAAATGCAATGCGGTTTTATAAGCGTACCGGTCTTGAATTTACCGGAGGAATAGGCTATGAACTTAGCAGAACATTATACCTTGAAGGTCGCTACTCCCACGAATTTACCAATAGGCTGATAGCTGAAGCTCCCTTTGGCTCGGGGGATAATTACAGATTTCGGTCTTATTCTATTGGATTGGGGTTCAGGTTTTAAAGGGGCGATCAATATTTCTGACCAATTTCCAGTCTTAAAAACCAAAAATTATCTATTAGGGAAGAGACTTTTCGCTTTTATTATGGATTCAAAACTGTTTTTATTATTTTCGGACAATAACCCATAAATAACAGTTTTGAAGAAATTATTTATTACAGGATTACTCATTATTTCAGGATTTAATTTAATTGCCCAGGAAAATGCTTCATCCT
>DATISX010000130.1:0-4668 GCA_035468275.1 Salegentibacter sp. | reverse complement strand
GGCAACTCTTCTATAGTACAGGAAGTTGCCGGCAACGGGAAACAGGAAGAAATCTCAATTCTGATAACCGCCTTCAGCATATGCCGCCACTATACTACTGCCAGGTGCTTTACGGTTAGTCGGAAAATCAAAAAATAAATACCATCAGGCAAGCCATTTGAGAAAGTAATTTTTACCCATCCCGGGCTTTCGCCACCAAAACCGGAATACTTATAATCTGCTTTCAAAACCGCCGGCCTTCCCTGGGCATCTGTAGATAAAATATTAACCCCACTCACACTTCCAGGCCTGTAATGGTTGAAAGCCCAGGTCCTGGCTTGATCGCTAACAACAATTAGGCTTGATCCCTTCAAACCCAAAATTTAATTTTTAAAAAACAAAACCCCTAGATTTCTCAAGGGGTTTCAGCGTTTTGGAAGCTATCCAGTGTGACCTTGCCAGAATTGGCTTCGCCCTTCCTTTGAGCTCCCCTCTGAAAATAGAAAGTTGCCCCGCCCTTTGGGCGTTTAACATTTTTGTTTTCCTCCAAAGCGTTGAGCTACGCTCAGCTGTTGCGGAAAACAAAAAAGTCCGCACTCGCGTGCGAACTTTCTGCTTTAAGTGACCTTGCCAGGATTCAAACCTGGAACCTCCTGAGCCGTAATCAGGTGCGCTATTCAGTTGCGCCACAAGGCCGTTATTTCCCGCCATTCCTTATCCGGATTAGCGGCTGCAAATATATTGTTTATTTTAAATTCTGAAAAAGAATCCGGTAGTTTTTTTAAACTAAATTATCTCTGCGCTCAGTCCGGCTTCAAGCAATTTGGAACATCGCGGCTTGAGATCTTCATAAGGCCCGGTTTTTACGGTACACTTCCCTTTGTAATGAACAAGAAGAGAACATTGCTCAGCTTGCTCAGGAGTATGATCGCAAGCGTATATGAGGGTTTCTATAACATGATCGAAAGTATTATAATCATCGTTATATAACACGATCTCGTTTTGCTTCTTCTTTTCAGACTTTCTAACAACTTTTTCTAAAACTTCTTCCTTAGTACTCATCATCATCAAATTTTAGGACCTCAAAGGTAATAAAAATCTCATTTAGAAAACTTTACAGCTACCCAGTTATTCCTCTCGAAATGTTCCACATATTTTAAGCCAAGCTCCTCGCAGGCTTTCCGGATAGCCGAAATATCTTCTTCGTAAAATCCGCTTAAGTATAAATCTCCTTTATCTTCCAGGGATGCGACATAAACCGGGAGATCACGTAGGAGAATATTCCTGTTTATATTAGCCAGAATAATATGGTATTTACGGCCTTCCAGCAATTCGGCACCACCTTCTTCCACGCTTACATTATCGCAATTATTGCGTTCTACATTTTCCAGACTGTTCTGATAGCACCAGTTATCAATATCGAAAGCATCTACAATATGCGCTCCTTTCATACTGGCCAAAATTGCTAATATTCCGGTTCCGCAGCCCATATCCAGCACATTTTTATTAGTGAAGTCATTCTTCAGAATATGCTGAATCATCAAATGGGTGGTCGCATGGTGACCTGTACCAAAAGACATCTTAGGATCTATAACGATCTCATATTCGGTTTCTGCTGCAGGGTGAAAGGTTGCCCTGATGCTGCAGCGATCGTCTACAACAATAGGAGTGAAATTCTTCTCCCACTCTTCGTTCCAGTTCACTTTTTCAATCTCCTCCTTTGAGTAAGAAATCTCCACCTCATCAGATTGCAGGATATGCACCTGTGCCAGCAGATCATCTTCATATTCCTCTACCGGAATATAAGCGGTTACGCCATCTTCCTCTTCCACAAAACTTTCGAATCCCAGGTAACCCAGTTCGGCAATAAGGATCTCTGAGCCCGGTTGTAGCGGCTCAATTTTAAACCTGAATTCGAAGTAATTCCCAACCATCTTAGAAAGAATTTACAATCTCAATAAAATCTACTGCCTTAAGGCTTGCACCGCCTATAAGTCCGCCGTCCACATCTTCTTTTGCGAAGATCTCCGCGGCATTATCCGGCTTAACACTTCCTCCGTAGAGGATAGAAACATTTTGCGCGATCTCCTCGTTAAAAGTATCGGCTATATTTTTTCTTATGAAAGCGTGCATTTCCTGTGCCTGTTCGGGGCTGGCCGTTTCTCCTGTTCCAATTGCCCAAACAGGTTCGTAAGCAAGTACGATATTTTTCCAGTTCTCTTCTGAAATCTGGTAGAGACTTTCTTTGAGTTGTTTTGCAACTAGATCAAAATGATTTTCGCTTTTGCGATCTTCCAGTTCTTCCCCAAAACAGAAGATCACCCTCATTTCCTGTTTCAGAGCAGAATTCACCTTTTCGGCAAGTACCTGGTTTGTTTCGTGGAAATGTGCACGGCGTTCGCTATGCCCTAGAATTACCGTATTAATCCCGATACTCTTCAGCATTTTTGCTGAAACTTCTCCTGTGAAAGCGCCACTTTCTGCCTGATGCATATTTTGCGCAACTACCTCAATTGGGGTGTCTTTTAAGGTTTGAAAAGCTTCATATAAATTGGTAAATGCAGGGGCAACCATAACTTCAGCCTCAGGCTCCTTTACAAGCTGCATTTTCAGGTGTCCTAATAATTCTTTGGTATCTGCCAGATCATTATTCATTTTCCAGTTTCCGGCTACTATATTCTTTCTCATAATTTCATTGGTTTATCCGCAAGGGATATTTCACATCTATTTTCATCGGAAGCAAAACTTCCGCATATCACAAATATATCCAATAGACAGCACATAGGGGTAATACTCCCGCCTTAAAGAGGAGTTTTTAGCATTTCCTTAAAGATTATGGAAAATGACTTATAATTTTATATCGGCTGCGTCATACCAATGCTTCTTTTGGGTGATCGTACCGCGTTCCAGGGTAAGAATTCCCGGATTGGAACGCACTATCGCCTTAAGCGCGGTTTCATCAGTTTGATAGAACTCAAAGTTTAGATCGTATCTTTCAATAAGATCTTGCCGCTCCTCTTCTCCCGAAGCCGTAAGACCTACAACCCGATAACCTTTATTCAAAGCTTCTTCGCTTAGATCTTTAACGGCTTTATAACCGTCCCTTTCAGTTTTCCGAAGATCGTATGCGATAATAAGGAATACTTTTTCTTCAGCCAGAATCTCATCGGTGATGTCTTCTCCGTTATCTTCTATCTGAAAATCGGTTACGGGAGGCACATAACCTTCACTGATTTGTTCGGTTTCCACGTCAATAAATTCACCGTCAACCTGGGGATACTCCCCGGTATTTGTTATTATGATCTCTTCCCCGTCTTGCTCAAATTTCCATTTATATTCAAAGACAGCTTTGGGCGCATCTTCGGGAATTTCCATTTGTTCTTTAATATTATTGCCCACTTTATAGGCGCGGAAATCGAAAACCGGAAGATGCATTAACACATAATAGGCAAACATAAAACTCAGCATAAAAAACAGGAAAATGATCCACCTGTGGGAAACCGGTGCAAAAACCGGTGTGATAAATCTTATTTTTACAAATAGGAAAATTATGAGCACCAGTAAGATTACATCTTTATAAAAAGATTCCCAGGGAGTAAGCGGAATCGCATCTCCAAAGCAACCGCAATCGATCACCTTATTGAAGTAAGCCGAATAAAAGGTTAGAAAAGTAAAGAAAATGATCATCAGCAAGAGACTCCACATCGTAAATTTGGGCAGATAGCCTATTAACAACATTATCCCAAGAACGAGTTCAAAAATTACAAGAATGATCGCGATCACAAGTGCGAAAGGAATAAGAAATTCGAGGTTAAGCACATTCTCCCCAAAATATTCCTGAAGTTTAAATGAAAAACCTATTGGATCATTTAGTTTGATAAATCCTGAAAAAATAAATAAAACCCCAACCAGCACCCTGGCGATTCCAACAAGTAATTTCATATCAACAGCTATTTATATTTTTTCTTTCTTTTCGGCTTCAGCAAACAAGATAAGGGCAAAAACTGAATAATTGATCATGTCCTGGTAATTGGCATCTATCCCTTCGCTTACAAGGGTTTTCCCTTTATTGTTTTCAATTTGCTTAACTCTCAGAAGTTTTTGAATTATAAGATCGGTTAAAGAACTTATGCGCATATCGCGCCAGGCTTCTCCGTAGTCATGGTTTTTATCCTGCATAAGCTGCCTGGTTTCGGCAATCTTCTCATCATAAAGCCGGAGAGCAGTTAGAGCATCAAGATCGGGTTGGCTGGCAACGCCTTTTTCCAACTGAATTAAAGCCATCACCGAATAATTTATAATTCCTATGAATTCAGATTTCTCATCTTCATCAACCTTTTTGATATCTGATTCCTGGAGTTGGCGAATGCGCTGGGCTTTGATAAATATCTGGTCGGTAAGGGACGGCAATCTTAAAATACGCCATGCACTGCCGTAATCTTTCATTTTATGGGCAAACAAAGCGCGGCAAGTATCAATCACCGCGTCGTATTGTTTTAAAGTATGCTGCATCTGGAAATTCTAATTTGCGTAAATTTCGACAAATAATTGAGATAGTCAAAATTTAATGGTTGGACCCCGGAAGGAGTCACTTCCAGTAAATATCAAAAAATATAAATATCAATGACCATAAACTGCAAAGGTGAGCTTATAGACCTCTCCAACCCAAAGGTGATGGGGATACTTAAT
>DATISX010000129.1:0-16738 GCA_035468275.1 Salegentibacter sp. | reverse complement strand
AGTGATTCTTCGGGAACACTGGTATCGCCTAAAATAGCTTTTCCCAGTTCGAGGTGGCCACTGGATGAAACCGGTAAAAATTCGGTGAGTCCCTGGATTATTCCAAGAATTGCAGCATCAAATTCGTTCAAGGATGTTTATTTTTTGTGAGGATTCAATAAAATAGCATAGACTTCAATTGCGAAACCTAAAAGAACCAGGGTAGGCGCAAGTCTGATGCGTCTAAAATTATAAATAGCATCACTGAAACTATTGGGGTCATCGCTACCACCGCCGGCCATAAGAATAAAACCGAGGGCTATAACTGCCAACCCAATAAACATAAAGGTATAATTTTTCTTTCCAAATATGAATGCCTGCTCGGGTTTAGGTAATTCCTTTTGTTTATTCTTCATGATGATTCCTTGTTTAAAGGTTTCAAAATTAATTAAAATAAAATAACTTGAGCCGAAAGGGCTTATTTATATGAGCGCATAAAAAAAGCTGCGGGTGAATCCTGCAGCTTTGGTGTTTTGGTAAAGTTTTTCTCTTTTTCAGGCAGCATGCGTTACATTATAATGAGTAAGCAAACTTTGATAAAATTCCAGACTTCTATTGTCTTTCTTAAGGCAGGCCTTTAGAAAACGTTGAAGGTTCTGGCATTCAAAGGTGATATTAGTATATTGTTTGTTTCCAACAGGAATTTGCATTTCTACGGTCTGCTCGGTATAATTAATCTCAACATTTTTAGCTTCAAAATATTTTTTAATTATAGCCCTGTGCATAGTGTTGAAATAATTAATTCCAACATCAGGATTGGTAATGCTGTAGGTTATCAAATTCTTAACTTCTTCAATAATGTGATTTGGCTGCGTAATAGTGTTCATAATTAAGAATGGTTATTAGGTGTTAGTAATCATCTTACACCGGCTAAAATAATCCTCACTTAATTAATTCCTGTTAAAAAAAAACTAATAGTCCTTTGATTAATAAAAGTTTAACTGCCTTTATAAATAAATTCTAAAATTTAATAAACAAATATTCTTTTGAAGTAAGGATATTCTTACAAGAAAAATGGGTATGTTTAAGTTGCATTTAAACTTCAAAAATTATCGGGGAATGTAAAAAACGATACTGTTCGTCCAGGCTGGAAGCATTGATGAAAGTGGTAGGAGAAATTGTGGTTTTACCAAAATTATTATGAAGATGGCCAAAAATGTGAAGTTGAAGTTGTAGCTTTTTAATTCTTTTAAAAAGCTCTTCGCAGCCAATATGTTGTTTGTTATTTAAGGTGTCTTTTATGCTGTATGGAGGCGTATGTGTTATTAAAATTCGTGTGTCTTCAGGAATCTTGTTCCAATGCTTCTTAATTTCTGATCCGCGTTCACGATTAAATGCCCAGGTGCCATTGCCCGGTATTACCGGCGACCCCCAAAATTTTATCCCCTCTATTTCCACACCTTGATCTTCCAGATAAAAGGTTTTCTTCGGGAGCATTTTTTGAATAGTTGTAGAACTCAGCTTTTCCATATGAAAATCATGATTTCCTGCAATAAAGATCTTGTAATCATGCGGTTGTTCGTTAAACCACTCCAGGAAAGCTAGAGTTTCCAATTTTGTACCGGCTTCCGTGAAATCCCCTACATGAATTAAAACGTCACCATCTGGAATTGTCATTTCCCGGTGTTTATTATGGGTGTCACCAATACATATTAACTTCATTTAATTGGAACCTTTTAAAAATTAAAAGATAAAAAAATCCGATGAAAGTGTTTTCATCGGATTTTCTCTGTTACCGCGATTCCTTATTCAAGGTTCCTCATCTTCACTTCACTAAAAAATCGCAGTGACAAGATCTTATTTTTCATTCTCTTCCAGTTCAGGAGAGGTGTAATCCTTATCTATGGGTAAGAGTTTATTTATTAATTTAACTATTCCAAATGCTACAATAAGTGCTGTAACAACAAAAAACAGAAACTTTACAAGTAAACTGTCGCTTATTGCCAGGCTATAGAATGCAAGAAAGATTTCTATAGCGATAAATAGTATTTTTGCACTTAATTTTAAAAACATTTTTAATTTCTGATTTGGTTCAAAGATACAACCAAAAACCTCTCCAAAATTCTTCAAAAAAAGTTTGACTTAAATTTAACGATGTAGAAATATGGCGGTTAATATTTTAAGTTAAAAACTCTTAAACGTCCCGGCGGTACTTCTATAGAATTGTAAATTGGTTTAAATAAATTTGCCATTTTGAAGAAAACGACAAGGAATTTACTTTATATTTTTGCAGGAATAGGGCTACTTGCGCTCATTCTTTTTGGCCTGAATAATTTTGCTGAAAAACAACTGAAAACTGGAATTGAAGAGGCCTCATCCCAAATTAATCTTGAATATGAAAAGCTGGATGTAAATCTTCTTAGGCGAAAGGCCGTCCTGGAATCTCCGTCCTTTTCTTTAGATGAAAAAAATTTCAAAGCTGAAAAACTTAGTCTTACTAATATTGAGATTCTAAAATATATTAAAAATAAGGATCTTGAAATTGGCCAGGTTTTACTGGAAGCGCCGAATCTTAAAATCAATCAAAGCAGAACCTCTGAAACAAACAAAGATTCAACTTCTGGATTTAAGAAAAATCTCTTAATTAGGAAGCTACTTGTTAAGAACGGAAAACTAGCAGTAGTCGAAAATGATTCTGCTGATAATTCCTTTTTCACACATTTCAGTGAACTTGAGATTAATCAGTTTCAAATAGATTCCAATACAGTTAGAAATATCTTGCCCTTTAATTATGAAGATTACACCTTCAAAGGAGATTCTCTTTTTTATAAGCTGGACTCACGGCATAATTTAAACGCAGGCAGTGTAAATATTACACGAGGGAATTCAGTAATAAAAGATTTCAGAATTACTTCTATTTATAGTAAGCAGAAATTTCAGCAGCAAATACCCTATCAGCTGGATCGGTTTGATCTTGTAATTGCAGAAATAAGCCTAAGTAATTTAGATTTTGAATTTATAAATGACAGCCTGTCGATTGAAAATCCATTGACGGAAATCAAAGAAGCAAGGCTTAGTATTTACCGGGATAAACTTCAGCCTGATGACACGCGCAAAAAGAAGATGTATAGTCAGATGCTTAGGGAATCACCTTTAAGGTTAAAACTTGATACCATAAGGCTTAGCAATTCCTATATAAAGTACGAGGAGTTAATAGATGGGGATCGCGCTCCCGGGGAGATAGATTTCAGTCAACTGAATGCCAGCATTTATAATTTGACCAATATAGAAAATGAAAATTATGAGGGTACTGAAGTTGATGTTCAAACCCGGTTTATGCAGGAAGCGAATTTAAGCGTAAACTGGAAATTTGATATTCAGAATAAAACAGAGCGTTTTAATATTTCAGGTAACATGGATCGTATTTCTGAAGAATCTATGAATAGGTTTTTAAAACCAGCCATGAATGTGCTGGCAAAGGGTTCAATTCAGGATATGGCTTTTAATTATTCCGGAAACGGTACTGAGGCTATTGGAGATATGAGGCTGGTTTATCAGGATTTTAAGGTTGAAGTCCTACGGGATGATGGCACTAGAAAGAATAAGATATTATCTGCTCTCGCCAATTTAATTATGAATAATGATGCAATGTCTGAAGATGTAAATCAGGAACAATTAAAAGTCACACGGGATAAAACCCGCTCTTTCTGGAATTATCTTTGGAAAATGATTCGGGAAGGGGCGCTTAAATCTTTCTTTTAAATTCTAAAAGTCACCACCGGTCTGTTGGCATGATTTACAAGATCTTCGCTAACACTTCCGTTAAAGAAATGTGCAATACCCTTTCGGCCGTGAGTGCTAATTCCTATTAGACCTGCGTCAAGACTTCGGGCGAAGTTCAGAATACCTTTTTCTACGCTTGTGTCGCTATAAACATGCGTTTTGATATTTTCATTTTCTACTCCCGACCCTTCTATAAATCTGTCCAGTAGATCGTATGCTTCTTTGCTTGTAATGAAATTATTGGGGGTGTTAATAAAAAGAAGGTGCAGGTTAGCAGATAATTTTCTTGCGATTTCAGCCGCATGATTAAGGGTGTGGCGGTTGGCCTCATCGGCATCGGTAGCGAAAACAAAATCTTCCACTTTAAAGTCGGGATTATCTTTTTTGATTACCAGCACGGGAATTCTTGAGGTTCTAACCACCTTTTCGGTATTACTTCCAATAAACATTTCCTTGAAGCCACTTGCTCCATGGGAACCCATAACAATAAGGTCGCATTTTCTCTCCTCACTAACCTCTCTAATACCTTCAAATGCCTGATGAAACAACACCGTTTCCTTCACTTTTAAATCTTTTAAATAAGGTTTCGCCATTAATTTTGAAAATCGCTGGTGTGCAAGTTTCATGAAAAATATCGATTCCGGGAGATTATGCGTGTTACTCCCCTGCACAGGATCTATAAGTTGCAAAGGCAATTCCAGCATATGCAAAAGATAAATTTCACTATCGAATTTACGCGCAAGTTGGGCGGCTACTTTTAATGCTTTTTCTGCCTGATCGGAAAAATCTGTGGGAACGAGTATTTTTTTCATATGGATGCAAACCTGTAAGGTGGAATTAGTTATACTATTAAAAGTACAAAAAAAATGAATACTGGAATTTCACTTTGAGAAATATGTCTCATCCAATTGAATTGATTGTTGTTTATATGATCTCAATCATTTTTAGCCGCCTGATAATTTTATTTATTTGAGCCTCAAATTAAAATAAGGAGATATGGAAAATCTAAATAAAATTTCACAGTTATATTGGGTTTATATATTTTTTATAGCAGTCTTGGCGCTGGGACTTCTGGCATCATAGAACCCTGATGTAAATCTTTGATATTTTACGATAAGGAAGTGTGTTTTAAACCCGTTAATTCCAAGCAATAAAAAGGAGGCTTGACAATGCTCGAGCCTCCTTTTTGATTTTAAAAATTGAACTACCTAAAAAAAATATTATTCGTTTTGCTCATTTAGTTTTTTCTCAAGCTTCAGGGTCTTTGGGAAAAGTATATTGTTTTCCAGGTGCACATGCTGATGCAAGTCCTGCTCAAATTCTTCCAGCTTAGAAAAGAACGCCCTGTAGGTGTTGCAGGCAAATTCAGGCGGAGTATAATTATTGCTTAAAACCGAAATTTTCCTCAATAATTCCCCCGCAATCTCGTGTTCTGCCTCCATCATTTTAATGGGATTATCGGCAGTGCCAAAATGGGGTTTTGGCGGTGCGGTTTCTTCCCTGTTTGCTTGTACTAATTTTTTAATAAATGGGAAAAGAATGAGTTCTTCTTTCTTCATATGAGCACTTAACTCTCCGGCTACCTCTGTCACGAGATCATGAATTTCATTTAATTCCGGAGCATGATGCGCGTGAACGGTGGTTACTTTAGCTGAATATTGAAGAAGAAGGGGAATGTTCTCTTCAACGTAAGAGTGATGAACATTAATTATATGATCGGTAAGGAAATCCAGTTCCCAGCTATTATAATTTGAGGCTCTGCTCGAGGTTGGATTTACATTTAGGAGCTCCTGCTCGAGAGTGGAATAATCAATATTAGCATTTTCGCAAGCCTCTGAAACCGCAATGTTTCCACCACAGCAAAAATCTATTCCGTGTTTTTTAAAGACGTGGGCTGTGTCGATGTTTTCAGTAACCAATTGAGCCACTGTTTTTGATCTTAAATCATTCATAATTCAGGTGTTTTTTGTTAATAGATACTTCTTGATATTGAGTTTAATAGTTTTTTGATGTCCTTGATACAAAGGTGCTTATTAAGCTCAAGCCGGTTTATGAGTTAAGTCATAATGATGAAAAAGCGAAAGATTGTTTTTCAGATGCTATGAATTGATCGTGCTGATCGAGATATTTATCCAGGCTTTCTCTAAGGCTTTAGAAATGAAAACTTTATTTTAGGAGAAGTGTGAATTTGAATGGGAGTGTGGTTTTCTATCTCCAATTTTATTATTATATTTGCATCGTTGAAACTAAAAAAGTACAGCGAGGGGACGAAAGTCCCCTCTTTTTATAGCTATGTTGCAGGATAAAGTAGAAAAATTGCTGGAGGAAGCTTTAGAAGAGAATAATTCTTTATTTTTAATTAGCCTGGAAGTTAACCCTACCAACAACCAAATTTATGTGATTATCGATGGAGACCAGGGCGTTTCTGTTAATGATTGTATAGAGGTGAGTCGCAAGATTGAGCACAACCTGGATAGAGAGGAAGAAGATTTTTCCCTTGAGGTTAGTTCGGCAGGTGTTTCAGAGCCACTTCGATTACCAAGGCAGTTCAAAAAGAATATTGGTAGAAAATTAAAGGTAAAGACCACTTCTGAAACTATAGAAGGAGATTTAAGCCAGGCAACAGAGCAGGATATTACAATGAACTGGAAAACAAGGGAGCCTAAGCCTGTAGGCAAAGGAAAGCACACAGTGGAAAAAGAAGCTGTGATCCCGTATTCAGAGATTGTTGAAGCAAAAGTTATTATAACATTTTAACCGCAAATTGATATGGAAAATATCGCTTTGATTGAGTCATTTTCAGAGTTTAAGGATGATAAGCTTATAGATAGAGTGACCCTGATGGCGATTCTGGAAGAGGTTTTCAGAAACGCATTGAAGAAAAAATATGGTGAAGACGATAATTTTGATATTATTGTAAACCCAGATAAAGGGGATCTTGAGATTTGGAGGAACCGTGTAGTGGTTGCTGATGGTGAAGTTGAAGATCCAAACCAGGAAATTTCTCTAACTGAAGCCCGAAAAATAGAGCCTGATTTTGAAGTTGGTGAAGATGTTTCAGAAGAAGTAAAACTTGTAGATCTTGGGCGTCGTGCAATTCTGGCCTTGCGTCAAAATCTTATCTCTAAGATTCACGAGCATGATAACACTAATATCTATAAGCACTTTAAAGATCTTGAAGGTGAAATTTATACTGCCGAAGTTCATCATATTCGCCACAGAGCTATAATTTTGCTTGATGATGAAGGCAATGAAATCATCCTTCCTAAAGACCGCCAGATTCCTTCAGATTTCTTCAGAAAAGGAGAGAACGTAAGGGGAATCATTGAAAGCGTGGAGCTTAAAGGGAATAAGCCAAGCATAATTTTATCGAGAACAGCTCCTGGCTTCCTTGAAAAACTGTTTGAACAGGAAATTCCTGAAGTTTTTGACGGCCTTATCACTATTAAAAAAGTAGTGAGAGTTCCGGGAGAAAAAGCGAAAGTGGCTGTAGATTCTTATGATGATAGAATCGACCCTGTTGGAGCTTGTGTGGGGATGAAGGGTTCAAGAATACACAGTATTGTCCGTGAATTGGGCAATGAGAATATAGATGTGATCAATTATACCAATAACGACCAGTTATTTATAACCCGGGCATTAAGTCCCGCAAAGATTACTTCTATGAAAATAGATGAAGAAAACAAAACTGCTGAAGTAATGCTTAGACCTGAAGAGGTATCTAAAGCTATTGGTCGGGGTGGGCATAACATCAGATTGGCAGGGCAGTTAACCGGTTACGAAATTGACGTATTTAGAGAAGGTGTTGAAGAAGATGTTGAGCTAAATGAATTCTCTGATGAAATTGAAGACTGGGTAATAAAAGAATTTTCCAAAATTGGTCTGGATACTGCGAAAAGTATTTTGGAACAGGATTTGGATGACCTGGTGCGACGTACAGATTTGGAAGAAGAAACCATTCGTGCGGTAATCAGAGTTTTGAGAGAAGAATTTGAAGAATAACAACAATAGAATACAACACATTACAGGTTAATTTAGAGGGCAATTTATGGCTGAAGCAAAAACAATGCGATTAAACAAAGTTTTACGTGAATTTAATATTTCGTTAGACCGGGCTGTGGAATACCTAAATTCCAAAGGTCACGATATTGAAGCGCGTCCAACTACTAAGATCTCCCCTGAGATTTATCAGGTGCTGTCTGATGAATTCGAAACCGATAAGAGTAAAAAAGTTGCTTCAAAAGAAGTCGGTGAAGAAAAACGTAAGGAAAAGGAGGAGCTTCGTATAGCCAGAGAGAAAGAGCTGGAGGAGAAGCGTAAGGTTGAAGAAAGCAGGGAGAAGGCGAAGGAAGAGGAAGAAGTGATTTCTTCTAAAACCAAACTTGCAGGACCTAAGAAGGTTGGCAAGATTGATCTTGACAAGAAGCCTGAAGCTCCTAAGAAAGAAGAAGAGCCTGTAAAACCCGAAGAGCCCGTAGGGAAGAAAGAGGAAGAAAAACCTAAAGAGCCCGAAGCACCAAAGAAGGAAGCTGAAATACCAAAAGCGGAAGAGAAGAAAGCAGAAGAGAAGAAGGAGGAAGCCAAGCCCGAGCCAACTCAGGAAGCTAAACCTGCTCCTGAAGAGAAACCTTCGGAACCTGCTAAAGAAAAAGAGGAGGAGCCTGCTAAACCTGCAGAGGAAGAAAACTCTACGATTACAACAAAATACACCAAACTTAACGGACCTAATTTTACTGGCGAAAAAATTGACCTTTCTCAGTTTAAAAAGCCCGAAAAGAAGAAAGAAGATAAAAAGGCTGAAGACGATAAAAGAGACAAGCGCAAGAAGCGTCGTCGTCGTATCAGTAAAGATGTAAAACCAGGAGCTCCTGGCCAAACAGGCGCCAGGAAAGGTACACCTGCAACCGGAGCCGCAGGACGTAAACGCGCAAGACCACTTACAAAAGAAGAGCCTAGCGAAGAAGAAGTACAAAAACAAGTACGTGAAACTCTGGAAAAACTTCAGGGGAAATCAGGTAAAGGTAAAGGAGCTAAATACCGAAGAGATAAAAGGGATCAACACCGTCAACGTTCAGAAGACGATTTGGCAGAACAGGAATCAGCAAGCAAGGTACTTAAGGTAACTGAGTTTGTTACTGTAAGTGAAGTCGCTACTATGATGGAAGTGCCTGTAACTAAAGTTATTTCGGCGTGTATGTCTCTGGGAATGATGGTAACGATGAACCAGCGTCTTGATGCAGAAACCCTTTCTATTGTTGCAGACGAGTTTGGTTACGAAGTAGAATTCGTAACTGCCGATATCGAGGAAACTACCGAGGAGGTAATTGAAAACCCTGAAGATCTTATAGAAAGAGCACCTATAGTAACTGTTATGGGTCACGTAGATCACGGTAAAACATCTTTGCTGGATTATATCCGTAAAGAGAATGTTATCGCTGGTGAGAGTGGAGGGATTACCCAGCATATTGGAGCCTATAGCGTAGTATTGAAGAACGGTGAAAAAATGACCTTCCTGGATACACCGGGTCATGAGGCCTTTACGGCTATGCGTGCACGTGGTGCCCAGGTTACAGATATTGCTATTGTTGTGATCGCTGCAGATGATGATGTGATGCCACAAACAAAAGAGGCTATTTCTCACGCCCAGGCGGCAGGAGTTCCAATTGTGTTTGCAATAAACAAATCGGATCTTCCTACCGCGAATCCTGAAAAAATCAAGGAAAAACTGGCTTCAATGAATTTACTTGTTGAAGACTGGGGTGGTAAAGTTCAATCTCATGATATTTCAGCGAAAACTGGAACCGGAGTTGAAGAATTACTTGAAAAAGTTCTTCTTGAAGCCGAGATCCTCGAGCTAAAAGCAAATCCGGATAAACTCGGAACAGGAACTGTAGTGGAAGCATACCTGGATAAAGGTAGAGGTTATGTGTCTACGATTTTGGTGCAAACCGGAACCCTAAAGATTGGAGATTACGTTCTTGCCGGTAGACATAGTGGCAAGATAAAAGCGATGAACGATGAGCGTGGCCATGAAGTTAAGGAGGCCGGACCTTCTACCCCTGTTTCTATTTTAGGACTAGATGGAGCACCACAAGCCGGTGATAAATTCAAGGTGATGGCTGATGAACGTGAAGCAAAAGATATTGCCGCTAAACGTACTCAGTTACAACGTGAGCAATCGGTTAGAACGCAACGTCATATTACGCTTGATGAGATTGGTCGCCGAATTGCACTTGGAGAGTTCAAGGAACTTAACATTATCCTTAAAGGGGACGTTGATGGATCGGTGGAAGCACTTACTGATAGCTTCCTGAAACTTTCTACCGAAGAGATCCAGGTTAATATTATTCATAAAGGAGTAGGAGCGATCACCGAGAGTGATGTTCTGCTGGCTTCGGCATCTGATGCAGTTATTATTGGATTTAATGTTAGACCTGCCGGAAATGCAAGACAGGTAGCTGATAAAGAGGAAATCGATATCAGAACTTATTCCATCATTTACGATGCAATTAATGATCTTAAAGATGCGATGGAAGGAATGCTTTCTCCGGAACTTAAAGAGGAAATAACCGGTACTGCTGAGATCAGAGAAACCTTTAAGATATCTAAAATCGGAACTATTGCCGGTTGTATGGTGACTTCTGGTAAGATCTATAGAAATTCAGGTATCAGAATTATTCGGGACGGAGTTGTGGTTCACACCGGAGAGCTTTCTTCCCTTAAACGTTTTAAAGATGACGTTAAGGAAGTAGCCAAAGGTTATGACTGTGGTATTCAGTTAAAGAACTATAATGATATCAAGGAAAGTGATGTAATAGAAGCTTTCCGTGAAGTTGAGGTTAAGAAGAAATTAAAATAAAAACCTGAACATAATTCATAAAAAAAGCTGTTTCAAACGAAACAGCTTTTTTTATGTTTATTTTTTTATCGCTGTCTGGGCTTAGGGATAAATGCTGAGGGGAAAGTTTCTTTGATTTCCATCAAGGCCCTGTCGGCTTCCAGTCGATTTCTGAAGTTTCCCACCCATACTTTATAATTGGGAGCTTCATAAGCGATTAATGATGAGTAGGAGTATTTATTTCGGTACTCTTTTATTACCTCGTTGGCTTTGCCGTTATCTCCGTAGAAAAGTTGAATCTTATACCGGTCCCCAATTTCATTGTCCTTGGTCATTTCGGTCTTCAAATCCATAAGGGTTTCAATCTTTTTGTCCTGAGACAAATTAACCGATCCTTCCTGGGCCTGGATACCTGTGATTGAAATTGCTGCCATGATGCAACCGGTAAGTAAAGATTTAGAGTTTAATTTTCTCATAATTATTAGTTTAAAACAAAAGTAAAATTAAATAACAGAAAGCAACCGATTTTATTATTTAGAACTATTATAAATTATGTGTTAACACCATTGTAACATTCCCCAACAAGATTTTAAATATTACTTTTGCCTACCAAATTAAGGGTGCGAAAACATTTTTATTGTTATTTTGCGTAAAATATCGTGCCAAAATTTAGACCTTAATTCAACTTTATAATATGAAAAAGGTGAAATACCGAAATTCAACTTCACGATTATGGCTCTTAAGTGTAGCTTTTTTTATTTCGTGTACTTTTTTAGGTGTAGCTCAGGAAGAAGCTGAGGAAACCGCTGATGCTGAAGTACAGGAAGAACAGGTAGACGAAACTGCGGCTTCGGGACTGGGTGATCCTGTTAATGGAAAATCCTTATTTAATTCGCAGTGTGCTGCCTGTCATAAGCCTTATTCTGAATCTATTGGGCCTGCGCTTCATGGTATTACCGAAAAACGGGACATGCAATGGTTGTATCAATGGATTGAAAACAGCGCCGATCTTATTGCCAGTGGCGATGAAGAGGCAGTTGCAATCTTTGAGGAGTACAATAATACTCCCATGCCTGGTTTTCCACAGTTAAGTGAAGAGGATGTTAATGATATTCTTGCTTATGTAGAGCAACCAAAAGCAGAACCTGCAGTGGCCGCCGGTGGCGAAGGAGCTGCCGGAGAGGGTGGTGGTTCTCAGGGAGGGGTTTCAGTAAATGTAATTCTTGCTATCCTGGTTTTTGTTTTAGTAATGCTTCTTGTGGTTCTTTTCCTTGTTAATAAAACCCTTAAGAATTTTGCTGAAGCTTCGGGAGTTGTTCTGCCTGAAAAGACCAAAAGAAAGCCGCTATGGAAAGCTTTTGTTGAAAATCAATTTCTGGTTCTCGTAACTTCAGTAGTAGTGCTTTTAGCGGTAGGTTATTTCGCGTATGGTTGGTTTATGCAGGTTGGAATCGATCAAAGCTACCAACCAATTCAGCCGATACATTATTCACATAAAATTCACGCCGGAGATAACCAGATAGATTGTAAATACTGTCACTCTTCAGCAAGAACATCTAAGCAGGCGGGAATTCCTTCTCTAAATGCTTGTATGAATTGTCATAAAACTATTTCGGAAGTAGCTCCTGAAACTGCTACCGAAGAATATTCAAAAGAATTCTATGACGGAGAAATCGCAAAACTTTACGATGCGGTTGGTTGGGAACCGTCTACGCAATCCTATACCGGAGAAACTCAACCCGTAAAATGGGTTAGAATCCATAATCTGCCGGATTTCGCATACTTTAATCACGCGCAACACGTAACTGTAGGTGGAGTGGAGTGTCAAACATGTCATGGTCCTATCGAAGAGATGGAGGTTGTTTATCAGGATGCTCCATTAACAATGGGCTGGTGTATAAATTGTCACCGTGATACTAAAGTTAGAATGGAAGGCAATGAGTATTATGAGAAGATTCACGAGGAATTATCTAAGAAATACGGTGTAGAAGAACTAACAGTAGCTCAAATGGGTGGGCTCGAATGTGCCAAATGTCACTATTAAAAATGATTTCCCGCAGAGCGGGGTTTAATTTCGAAGTTAATATCTAGATATATATGTCATCAAACAAAAAATACTGGAAAAGTGTTGAAGAGCTAAATGAAAACAGCTCTGTTGTTGAGACGCTCCAACAAAAAGAATTTACGGAAGAGATTCCGGTTGAAGAGTTTTTAGGAGATAAAGAATCACTTGAAAATTCCAAGACCTCGCGAAGAGATTTTCTTAAGTATGTTGGGTTTAGCACCGCGGCTGCATCTCTGGCAGCCTGTGAGGGTCCTGTGATTAGATCTATTCCTTATGTGGTGCAGCCTGAAAGTATTGTGCCGGGGGTAGCTAATTATTATGCCACAACTATTGCCGATGGGTTTGACTTTGCCAGTGTTTTGGTGAAAACCCGTGAGGGAAGACCTATTAAGATTGAAAATAACAAGCTTTCAGAAGCTAAAAGTGGGGTTAATGCCCGTGTTCATGCTTCTGTGTTGTCTTTATATGATACGCAGCGCGTAAAGCGCCCAATGATTGAAGGAAGAAATGTTTCCTGGGAAGAATTTGACCGTGAAGTTAAAGCCGACCTGGAAAATGTGAGTGGAGAAATCGTGTTGCTAACACAAACTTTCGCCAGTCCTTCTACAGCAAAATTAATTGAGGAGTTTTCTTCAAAATACCCGAATGTACGCCACGTAGTTTATGATACAGTTTCTGAGGATGCTGTTCTTAATGCTTTTCAGGCAAAATACGGAAAGCGTGCGATGCCGAATTATGATTTTTCAAAAGCTGAAACCATTGTTTCTGTAGGCGCCGATTTCCTTGGCGACTGGCAGGGTGGTGGTTATGATGCGGCTTATGCTAAAGGACGAGTTCCTGAAAACGGCAAAATGTCCCGTCATATTCAGTTTGAATCTAACATGACTTTATCTGGAGCAAACGCCGATAAACGTGTGCCGGTTAAACCGTCTCATCAAAAAGCCGTACTTGCAGCTCTTTACGCTAATGTTGTTGGTGGATCTTCTTCCAGTAATCTTCCTGATCCAGTTAATGATGCTGTAGTGAAAGCTGCGAGTCAACTTAGAAAAGGCGGAAGCAGTGCCGTTGTTGTATCGGGACTTCCTGATAATGACGCGCAGGCACTTGTACTTGCCATTAATGAGGCTCTTGGAAGTGAAGTTATGGATACCGCTAATCCACGAATGACGCGCCAGGGGAATGCCCAGGCAGTGAAAGATCTTGTTCAGGAAATGAATAATGGAAATGTTGGAGCGCTGCTTATGGCAGGTGTTAATCCAGCATATAGTTTGCCTAACGCTACGGAATTTGTGGAAGCTTTAGGAAAGGTGCAGGTAAGTATTTCTTTCAGTTTAAAACCAGATGAGACTGCAGTACTTTCAAAATATGTAGCTGCTGTTCCTCACTATCTTGAAAGTTGGGGTGACATACAATACACCGAGCAGGATTTCAGCCTAATGCAGCCTACTATCAAACCATTGTTTGATACGCGCCAATTTCAGGACTGTTTGCTTCGCTGGAGTGACAATGAGTTATCTTATTACGAATATTTGAAAGAAACCTGGTCCGGTGGCTTTGGAGACAAGTCCTGGAACGATGCATTGCATGATGGTTCTTTTAAAGCTACATCACCGGTTTCTGCTGAAGTTGCTGAAACTGCTGAAGCAGCACCTGCTGAGGTTAATGTTTCTGCTGCGGCTAGAAATCTTTCGGAGGTTGGAGAAACCAATGGTCTTGAACTTAGTTTGTATACCAATACCGCTCTTGGTGATGGTCAACAAGCTAACAATCCCTGGTTGCAGGAATTACCGGATCCAATCACCAGAGCATCCTGGGATAACTACCTTACGGTATCAAGAGCTGATGCTGAGGAATTAGGTTTGATAAACGAACATGTTTCCAATGGAGCCTTGAATGGTAGTTACGTAAATATCAAAATAGAAGATACTGAAGTTAAAAATGTGCCGGTAATGATTCAACCGGGACAGGCTAAAGGTTCGGTTGGACTTGCTCTTGGTTATGGGAAGAAAGAAGCTATCCAGAAAGAAATGCAGGTTGGGGTAAATGCCTTTCCGCTTTATAAAGATTTCAGTTCAATTCAAAATATAAGTATAGAAAAAGCACCTGGGATGCATGAATTTGCATCTGTACAGTTGCACAATACCCTTATGGGGAGAGGAGATATTATCAAGGAAACTACTCTTGAGATCTTCAATACCCAGGATTCTAAGGTTTGGAACAAAGTTCCGAATGTATCCTTAGACCATATTGAGAAACCTGTTACTTCTCCTGAAGTGGACATGTGGACAGGGTTTGACCGAAGTGTGGGACATCACTTTAACCTTTCTATAGATCTTAACGCATGTACCGGCTGTGGTGCCTGTGTGATCGCCTGTCATGCTGAAAACAACGTTCCTGTTGTTGGTAAAAGTGAAATCAGGAGATCCCGTGATATGCACTGGTTAAGAATTGACCGTTATTATTCTTCTGAAGATAACTTTAGAGATGATTTAGAAAAGAAAAATAACATTTCAGGTCTTGCAAGTTCGCTTTCAGAATTTAAGGAAATGGAAGAGCCGGCAGATAATCCTCAGGTCGTATTTCAACCTGTAATGTGCCAGCACTGTAATCACGCGCCTTGTGAAACTGTTTGTCCCGTTGCTGCTACCTCGCATGGTCGCCAGGGACAAAACCAGATGATCTATAACCGTTGTGTAGGTACGCGTTATTGTGCAAATAACTGTCCTTATAAAGTACGTCGTTTCAACTGGTTTAAGTACGCCCAAAATGAAGAGTTTGATTACCACATGAACAATGACCTTGGCCGTATGGTTCTTAACCCAGATGTTACTGTGCGTTCAAGAGGGGTTATGGAAAAATGTTCTATGTGTATTCAGAAAACACAAAAAACAATCCTTGACGCTAAGCGTGAAGGGCGTGAAATTGAAGACGGTGAGTTCCATACAGCTTGTTCAGCGGCTTGTGATAAAGGTGCAATGGTATTTGGCGATGTGAATGATGACAGCGCTGAAATCGTTAAGAAACGAGAGGATAACAGAATGTATCACCTGTTGGAATACGTAGGTACTAAGCCAAATGTGATGTACCAAACCAAGATAAGGAATACCACAGAAGCTTAATAAATCAACTATTAAAGAAATCAATTTAAAAAGGATATGTCTCATTACGAAGCACCTATACGAAAGCCTTTAGTTACCGGGGATAAAAGCTATCACGATGTTACTGTGGATGTAGCAAGGCCGGTAGAAGGAAGGGCTAATAAAACCTGGTGGATTGTATTTTCTATTGCACTTGTCGCCTTTCTTTGGGGTGTAGGTAGTATCATTTATACTATTTCTACAGGTATTGGAACCTGGGGTCTTAATAAGACCGTAGGTTGGGCCTGGGATATTACCAACTTTGTATGGTGGGTAGGTATTGGTCACGCAGGAACACTTATTTCGGCAGTACTTTTACTTTTCCGCCAGAAATGGAGAATGGCCATTAACCGTTCTGCGGAAGCCATGACTATTTTCTCTGTAATGCAGGCGGGTTTATTCCCTTTAATTCACATGGGACGCCCCTGGTTGGCTTATTGGGTACTTCCAATTCCGAACCAGTTTGGTTCGCTGTGGGTTAACTTTAACTCCCCACTGCTTTGGGATGTATTTGCGATATCAACTTATCTGTCTGTTTCATTGGTGTTCTGGTGGACAGGTCTGTTACCCGATTTCGCGATGATTCGTGATCGTGCAATTACACCTTTTAATAAAAAAATATACGGAATTCTAAGTTTCGGCTGGAGTGGCCGTGCTAAAGACTGGCAGCGTTTTGAAGAAGTTTCACTTGTTCTTGCCGGATTGGCGACACCTCTGGTACTTTCCGTACACACAATCGTATCTTTTGACTTTGCTACCTCGGTAATTCCCGGATGGCACACCACGATCTTCCCTCCATATTTCGTTGCGGGAGCGATTTTCTCAGGATTTGCCATGGTAAATACCCTTCTTATAATAATGAGAAAGGTTTCTAACCTGGAAGATTATATTACGATTCAGCATATTGAATTAATGAATATCGTTATCATGATCACC
>DATISX010000128.1:0-4377 GCA_035468275.1 Salegentibacter sp. | reverse complement strand
AAATCCTAAGAAAATAAAGCTTTGCTTTTTTCTATAACAGGTTTAATCAATTGGACCTGTTTTTTATTTAGTTTAATCTTTTCAAGTTTCTCGAGGTGTTCCAATCGGTGGGCGTCACTGCTAATGTAGTCTATCATTCCTGTCTCCAGGAGTTGGGTTGCGGCTTTTTGGATCCCTAAACCATAATGAGAGGTAAGAGAGAGCATGTTCAATTGAAAGCCACAGCCTCGGTTCTTTAAGTCTGTATATTTTTCTAAGTTCTTTAAATGATAGTACGCATAACGTTCCGGATGGGCCAGAATGGGTTTTTGACCGCTGGTTAGTATCTTAAAAAGAATCTCCTTTAAATTTATAGGAGACTGAAAGTAAGACATTTCTACCAGCACATTATTTCCGGTGATGGGAAGCATTTTATCTCCTTGCTCTAAGGACTCCATCAAATGCTGGTCCATCATATATTCAGCAGCTGCGGAAATTTCAATATCAGAAGGTAGAAAGGTTTTTAATTCATTCAGTGCATCCCCGATAGTTTCCCTGGTATTTGGATAGTATTCCCCCATAACATGCGGAGTGCAAACAAAACGCTTCACCCCGAATTTCCCGAATTTTTCAATCATTTCAAGAGCAGCATCGGGGGTAGGGGCACCATCGTCTATTCCGGGGAGTAAATGATTATGGAAATCGGTGAAACCCTCTAAAAGATCGACGAAGAATGTTTTTTTATGAAAAAAAGAGATCATTTCCGAAATTTTGAGCAGTAAAATTACAGAATTTTAATTCATTTTAAGCATCTTTGATAAGCCTTTAATCTGTTGCTTATGAGATTGATCTTTACTCTGCTTTTCTTATTTATTTTTATTTCTGAAAATTCGGCGCAAGACCTGAATTATTCCGCTGAAATCAATGCTTCCGGCCTCTTATACACCGAAGATGAATCGCCTTTCTGGCTGCATAGCAATCAGCGGGGAAGAATTGACGAACTCACTAATTTTTCGGGATGGATAAACGGAAATGCTACATATAACCTGAGTACCCAATCATTTCTGGAGGTAGGCCTTGGCGGACTCTATCAAGATGGTTATATCGATAAATTTCAGCTGGATGAGAGCTATTTGAGTTTTCAGAATTCCTGGCTGGAAATCACCGGGGGACGTAAACAAAAAGCCGAATTATATCGTGGCCTAAGTGCTTCCAACGAAAATATTCTGTGGTCTTTGAACGCGCGACCTCTCCCGGGGATTCAAATTAAAACCAAAAGACCTGTTTTTATTTCCGGTAACCGCGGACTTGGATTCACGGCTGCTTTGGAGGAGTATTTAATGGAAGAAGACCGTTTTGTTGAAAACACCCGTTTGCATCATAAAAGCTTCGGGTTGGTATATCGTCATTCAGAAAAATTTGAAATATCAGCAGGTTTACAACATTTCGTGCAGTGGGGCGGAATTCATCCGGAATTTGGCCAGCTGCCCGATTCCTTTTCAGATTACCTGGATGTCTTTATGGGGAAAGAAGGAGAAGACACTGTGGAAGGCCAGGAAGCCAATGCGTTGGGGAATCATTTGGGGAGTTATGAAGTGAAACTCAAAACTCAGTTGCGTGGTTATAATTTAGAGCTCATTTATAATCATTTATTTGAAGATGGTTCCGGCCGGGTTCTACGAAATACTCCCGATGGTCGCTATGGCATATACCTCGAGGATCAGAATCCCGGAAAATGGGTGGAGGCTGTTATGTATGAATTCTATTATACGATGAATCAAAGTAAAAACTTCCCTACTTCCGATGGAGCCGATAATTATTTCAACAATAATCTCTACCGCTCGGGATGGACTTATGAGAGCCGCATTTTAGGAGTGCCTTTTATAGGATTAGGTGAAGATCGTTTCAGGGTCAACAATAATAAATTGATTGCGCATCATCTGGGAATCACAGGAATTGCTTTTGATAAACTGCCTTATAAATTCCTGGGTAGTTATCGCAAGAACTATGGCGCAAAAGCAGGCGGGAATATTCCGCAACACGATATTCTCTCCACCTATCTTGATATGAAGGTTTACTCTGATATTTTTGATATAAACCTTCAGTTTGGTGCCGATTTCAATACGATGAAATCTCCAAATTACGGAGCTGGTATTCATTTGAGCAAGAGCCTTCTTTAGGTGAATTTCTAACTACTTGTATAAATCGAAATTATTGAAAAAATCATCTGCCATATTTACTGTAAACAGCGACTTTAAGGTATTAAGCTGTACCCAAAATGCCGGGCAGCTATTTCCTGAAATTCGCGTTCAGAAAGATAAAGCAGATGATGGATTACTCGAATATTTCCCCGAGAACTTGCATCAAAGTATTATCGAAACGGCAAAATCAGCTTTTGATGGAAGATTGAGTCGGTTTGAAACTAAAATTAGCAGGAATCAACAGATTCTATCCTTTACTTTTTCGCCAATTCTTTCAGAAGAGGGAACGATTGATAAGCTGAGTCTGGTGATAGGACAGGGTTCAGAAATCACGAACGATGTAGAGCATCAACTACGAAATGTTATAGAACATTCCTCTTTAGCGCTCTTTCTCACCGAACCTTTAGGGGGAATTCTGGACATGAATAAAACCGCCTGTGAGATGTTTGGATATTCCCCTCAAGAATTCAAACAAGCAGGCCGAAGTGGTATTATTCTACAAGATGAAGCCCTGGAAGAAAGCCTGCGTATAAGGGCACAAAATAACGAAGTAAAAAGCGAGTTAACAGGAATAAGAAAAAACGGAGAACATTTCCCCTGCGAGTTGCATTCGGTGATTTATAAGAATCATCGGGGCGAATTAAGAACCAGCACCGGAATCCTTGATCTTTCAGAAAAAAAGAAGCAGGAAAAACGCGCCGAGAATAACCGAATGGCTTTTGAATCGCTGTTTCATCATAATCCGGATGCCGTATATGCGTTTGACCTGAAAGGAAATTTCATCAGAGTGAACAGGAGTTCCTTGCTGATTTCTGAAATGGAGGAGGAAGAGCTTCTCAAAGAAAGTTTCATCCCATTTATTGATAAAAGAGACATCCAAAAGGTACTGGAACATTTTAAAAAAGCCGCTACTGGAGAGGTACAGCGTTATACAACCCGGTTTATCGCGAATAAAGGAACCAAAAGGATTCTGGATGTCACGAACTTTCCAATCTATGTGAACGGTGAAATCACCGGGGTATATGGTATTGCTAAAGATATTACGAAGCAAGTGAAAGCTGAAAAGAGTTTGCGGGAAGAACGCAATATGCTAAAAGCGATTATTGATAATATTCCCGATCATATTTTTGTTAATGATCTTCAGCATCGTTCCATTTTGGTGAACAAAAAGTTTTACCAGGATTTTCTCAGTGTTCAAACTGAAAAGGAAGCCCTGGGCTTAACCGCGCTGGATTATTACGATGAAGCAGAAGCGCGGGAGATCATAGCGGATAATGAGCTTGTTATTAATTCCGGTGAAGCAGTTATTAACCGGGAGGATGTAGTTCCTAACAGGGATGGCAGCCGGGATACGGTTTTGCTTACCAAAGTCCCGTTAACCGATAGAGAGGGTAATACCACAGGACTCGTGGGTATTGCGAGAAACATTACCACTCTGAAAAAACAAAAACTGGAACTTGAAAAGCTCAATACCAAACTGGAGGAGAGAGCCAGAGAGCTTTCAGTGTCTAACAAGGAACTGGAACAGTTTGCCTATATCGCTTCCCACGATCTGCAGGAACCCTTGAGAATGGTCACCGGATTTTTAGACAGGTTGAAAACAAAATATGAAGATCAGCTGGATGAAAAAGGGCTGCAATATATAGAAATAGCACATGATGGTGCAATTAGAATGCGGCAATTGATCCTGGATCTTTTGGAATTTTCCCGTGCCGGAAGATTGGAAAATAAGCCGGAAGAGATCGATCTCAATGACCTGGTAGAAGGAATTTTGCAACTTCAACAGGCAATCATAAAGGAGAAAAAAGCGAAAATAAGCTATTCCGCCTTACCGGTAATTACTGCGGAAAAAACTCCGCTTCGACAGGCATTGACTAATCTGATAGGAAATGCACTCAAATATCAGGAACCTGGAAAAACTCCGGAGGTAAAAATAGAGGTGCAGGAAAAAGAAAAACACTGGGTTTTTAAAATTTCTGATAATGGAATTGGTATAGAAAAGGAATTTCAGGATAAGATCTTTGTGATCTTTAAAAGGCTTCATAACCGGCAGCAATTTTCCGGTACCGGCCTGGGACTGTCTATTTGTAAGAAAATAGTTGAAAATATGGGAGGTGAGATTTGGGTGGATTCTGAACCGGGAAGAGGGAGCTGTTTCTATTTTACCATCTCTAAACAAAATTAGTATCTTTATAAA